>JAGSGK010000076.1 GCA_023955215.1 Paracoccaceae bacterium | reverse complement strand
TCATGAAGACTTGTAATTTTTGGTTGAAGGTCTGGCAGAGAGGTATGCCTTAGAAGGTGACTTCTTAAACTTTTGCAAAGCGGTCGTTGGTCCAAGACGCAGCGAACGGCGAGAAAGAGCCCATAGTGAAAATTTGCTGTGTCGTAGCGAAGGTCCGGTTTCGGGGACGCTGATAAATTGACCGCATACAGCCGATCCAATTGCGCGATTACGGAACTTGTCGAAACATGGAAATGGAAATTCCTTGTTATAGGCGCCACACCGACCAAAGGGATTTCAGCTAAGATCACGACTTTATCACCTTCAAGTACGCACGGATGTACGCAAGAATTCAAGGGTCACTCTTGTATCGGGACAGTCCGTGTCACCGGTATATTTCGATGACTTTCTCGCAAAACTCAGATGAATTTTCTGAACAATTTCGTCTGATCGAACATATCTTCAAGGGTTTCCATCCGTTCTTTGGTTTCGTCCCAATTCAAACTTTGAACCGACGAAATCATCGTTTCAATCAAGAGCATTGTCGTAGCAGCAGAGTCCCATGCGGAGGGGACAATGATGCGACAACTCAGGCTGATATCGGCCAACTGATGTACCGGTGAGCGCCATTGGTCTGTGAACAGTATAATCTTGGCGCCTCTAGCGCGCGCCATTTCAGCCAGTTTCAGCGTGTTGTTTTCATATCTACGGACATCAAAAATAACAAAGACGTCCCCTTCTTTGGCGTTCAAAAGATAGTGGGGCCATGTGTTTGAGGTGGACTGTACATGGGTCACGTCCGCGCGGATGACCTGCATGTGCATGAAGAAATATTCGGCCAAAGTATGCGTGATGCGTCCACCGACAATATACAGATGGCGCGTTTGGGTTGCGACAAGGTCGCAGGCTTCGTCAAAGGCTTTTGGATCAATCTGGCCAAGGGTTAGACGAATGTTATCTATGACTGCATCGGTAAATCGGTTCAGCAGGTGTTCTGATGGTGCCGCTTCTGCCCAAGTGTCGTGTTTGGCGATCGGGTTCTTTACTCTTGCTCGCAGTTCTTCGCGCAGTTCTGCCTGAAAATCAGAATACCCTTTGTACCCTAATTTTTGCACCATTCGGGCAACCGTGGGGGCAGAGACATTTGCCCCCTTTGCCAACGCCGCTAACGGACCAAGACCGGAAGCAGGATAATTTTCTAGAATCGAAAGCGCCAATTGCCGTTCTGCACGCGTCAAGTTGTCTAACTCTTGTTGGATTCGATCAGATATTGTCTGCGACGCTTGGCTCATCTAACTCTCCATTTTGTTGTTTCTATAACAAGAAGTTTGACTCTGTAATATTTTATAACAAAAATATTGACAACCACCCTCCATCAGAAGCAACCTTATATCAAGGAGTTCGCATGAAACACGTAACAACCACATCAACCGAAGGCTACGTTTCAGTCTTCAACCCAACAGGAAAATCTCCTGTTGTTGTGGTTTGCGAACATGCGAGGAATTTCATTCCAAGCGCGTTTAATGATCTTGGATTGACTGGCGATGCTTTGGAAAGTCATGCCGCTTGGGACCCAGGTGCGCTTCCTGTTGCCAAAGGTTTGTCGGATCGTTTGAACGCAAAACTTATAGCGTCCGACGTGTCCCGCCTTGTCTATGACTGCAACCGCGCCCCGTCAGCACCTGACGCAATGCCCCACCAAAGCGAAGCGATTAAGGTCCCGGGGAATGTGGGTCTTACAGCGGCACAACGGCAGGATCGCGTTGATGAATTTTATGAACCGTTTCGGACGACCCTTGCTGAGGCGATTGCCGCAACACCGACGCCGGTGATCGTGACGATACACAGCTTTACGCCAACTTATTACGGCCAAAAAAGAGCCGTCGAAATTGGCGTTTTACACGACACTGACGCGCGGCTTGCTGATGTCATGCTAGAGACGGCATACCAATTTACCGAGACTTTGATCCTACGGAATGAACCCTACGGACCTGAACATGGCGTCACCCATACGCTGAAAGAACACGCCCTTGCGAACGGACATTTGAATGTGATGTTAGAAGTACGCAACGATCTTATTCAAACCGCCCAACAGCAAGATGAGATGGCTGATTGCATTGCCAATTGGCTGGCGGACGCACTTGTCCGCCTAAAAGTCGAAAGGGCAGTAGAATGTTAGGCGTGATGCACGGATTTATACGCACGGTTGATGCCGTGAACTACCGCATTGGTCGCGTCGCAATGTACGGTATTTTCGTTCTGATGGGCGTTTTGCTGTGGTCGTCGATCAGCAAGACTTTCTTTTTGCCATCACTGTGGACCCTCGAAATGGCACAGTTTGTCATGGTCGGTTACTACATTCTGGGCGGCCCCTATTCCATACAACTTGGGTCCAACGTGCGGATGGATTTGCTGTACGGCGAGTGGAGCACGCGCAAGAAGGCGTGGTTTGATTTGTTCACCGTGCTGTTCTTGATCTTCTATCTATGCGTGCTGCTTTACGGCGCAGTCAGCTCAACCGCTTATTCGTTGGGGTACTGGGGAACTGAACCGTTCTCATACTTTGGCGGCCTAATCACCGGAGCCGAAGAGGTAGGGCGATTGGAAAGATCACCATCCGCATGGCGTCCGTACATGTGGCCCATCAAAGCAATCATGATTTTAGGAATGTTCCTGATGCTGCTGCAATGCATCTCTGAACTGTTCAAAGACGTGTTACGTCTCAAGGGTGAAATTATCTGATGTCGTATGAATTAATCGCTACTTTGATGTTTTCGTCCATGATGCTGATGCTTTTGACCGGGCAACGGGTGTTCGGGGCCATCGGGTTTATTGCCGTTGTCGCCGCACTGCTGCTTTGGGGTGACACAGGCGGCTTTGATGTCGGGTTTTCGGCAGCGATGAAGCTGATGAAATGGTATCCGCTGCTGACGCTCCCGATGTTCATTTTCATGGGCTACGTGCTGTCTGAGAGTAAGATTGCGGACGACCTTTATAAGATGTTCCATGTGTGGATGGGCGGCCTGCGGGGCGGCCTCGCGATTGGTACAATTGGGTTGATGGTTTTGATTTCGGCCATGAACGGGCTGAGTGTTGCGGGCATGGCCATCGGGTCAACCATCGCGCTGCCAGAACTTTTGAAGCGCGGTTACGACAAGCGCATGGTCACGGGCGTGATCCAAGCGGGGTCCAGTTTGGGCATCCTTGTGCCGCCTTCTGTCGTGCTTGTTCTTTATGCGATGATCGCGCGCCAACCCGTTGGCCAGTTGTGGCTTGCAGGGGTCATTCCCGGCCTGATGATGGCAAGTTTGTTCGTTATCTATATCATTGTGCGTTGCCGTATTAACCCGACCCTCGGGCCTGTTCTTCCGCTTGAAGAACGTGATATCCCGCGCGCCGAAAAGCTGCGCCTGTTGCGGGCCGGGTTGCTTCCGGTTGGCATATTTGCCGTCATGATGGTGCCGTTTGTGAACGGTTGGACATCGCTTGTCGAAAGCTCGGCTATTGGTGCGATTGCTGCATTTGTCGCCGCTGTCCTGAAGGGCCGGATGAACCGCGAAGTGTTTGAAAACTCTGTGCGCAATACGCTTGGCATCACGTGTATGTTCATGTGGATTATTCTGGCCGCCCTCGCCTTTGGCGCGGTGTTTGACGGACTGGGCGCCGTTAAAGCAATTGAGACGTTGTTCACAGACAGATTAAGCCTGAGCCCTTGGACGATCCTTATCTTGATGCAGCTTAGCTTCATCCTGATGGGCACATTCCTTGACGACACAGCCATGCTGGTCATCGTAGCCCCACTCTATGTGCCGCTGGTTGGCGAGCTGGGCTTTGACCTGATCTGGTACGGCATCTTGTACACGATCACGACACAGATCGCGTATATGACGCCGCCCTTCGGCTATAATCTGTTCTTGATGCGGGCCATGGCCCCACCTGAAATATCGCTACGCGACATCTATTCTTCCATCACGCCGTTCGTGCTGATCATGATTTTTGCGCTCTCGCTGGTCATGGTGTTCCCCGGCATCGCAACTTGGCTTCCTGATTATGTTTACAATCAACCATAAGAGCGGCCGCTAAGGCGCCAAAAACCCAACCAAGGAGAGAAGACATGACTTCAAGACGTAAGTTTATCCAAGGGGCCGCTGTTTTACCGGCTGCAGCTCTGGCAACACCAGCATTGGCGCAAAACACGATCAGATGGCGGATGCAGACCTATGCGGGTTCCGCACTGGCCGCAGAAGTGATCGTGCCAGCGATTGAAATGTTCAACAAAATTGCGGGCGACCGTATGCAGATTGAACTTTTCTTTGCAGACCAATTGGTCCCAACGGGCGAATTGTTCCAGGCCATGCAGCGCGGCACAATCGATGCGGTTCAGTCTGACGACGATTCCATGGCGTCCCCAACAGACGTCACGGTCTTTGGCGGCTACTTCCCGTTCGGATCGCGCTACTCGCTCGACGTGCCTGTGTTGTTCAACCAATATGGCCTGAACGAAATCTGGGATGAAGAATACTCCAAAGTTGGCGTCAAGCACATCTCCGCTGGTGCTTGGGATCCTTGCCATTTCGCAACCAAAGACCCTATCCGCAGCCTTGCCGACCTTCAGGGCAAGCGCATCTTTACCTTCCCGACAGCTGGTCGTTTCCTGACTCAGTTCGGTGTGGTTCCGGTCACGCTGCCATGGGAAGACATTGAAGTCGCGCTTCAGACGGGCGAACTTGATGGCGTTGCATGGTCCGGCATCACTGAGGATTACACTGTTGGCTGGGCTGACGTGACCAACTACTTCCTGACCAACAACATTTCTGGTGCTTGGGCCGGGTCGTTCTTTGCCAACATGGATCGTTGGAACGAACTGCCAGAAGATATGCAAACGCTGTTCCGCGTCTGCTGTGACCAATCACATTACTACCGCCAGTGGTGGTATTGGGGCGGCGAAGCGGCCCTGCGCGTCAATGGTCCAAAGATGGAACTGACATCCATCCCAGACGAAGAGTGGGCAACCGTTGAAGCCGCAGCCGTTGATTTCTGGGAAGAAATCGCAGCTGAGTCTGATGTGAAGCGCCGCGTTGTCGATATCTTCAAGCAATACAACGCGGATATGGTCAAAGCTGGCCGCCCGTATCGCTACTAATATAGCTTTTTTTGGAGGCGGTCATCGACTGCCTCCAAAGCCCTTAGATAATTGGAAAAGACATGCCTGCACCGATGACCTTTGACGACCTGAAATCCCGCGTTGCGGACGGATCAATTGATACAGTCCTTGCGTGTTTTGTCGATATGCAGGGCCGTTTGATGGGCAAACGGTTCCATGCACAGGCTTTTGTCGAAAACGGCCATGAAGAAACACATTGCTGCACATATCTGCTTGCCACTGATTTAGAGATGGCCACGCCTGATGGCTATGCCTCGACCAGTTGGGAACAGGGATATGGCGATTACACCATGAAGCCTGATCTCAGCACGTTGCGCCCCGTCCCTTGGCTTGAGGGCACTGCGATGGTGCTGTGCGATATGATGGATCATCACCACAATCCAATCACCCATTCGCCGCGAGCCATGCTACGCAAACAGATCGCGCGCCTTGCCGAAATGGGGTTCACCGCCACAATGGCGACTGAATTAGAATTTTTCCTGTTTGAAAAAAGCTTTAGCGAAATTTCAAAAAGCGGGTTTCGTGATCTGACTCCAATCAGCGCCTACAACGAAGACTATCACATCCTTCAAACCACCAAAGAAGAGCATGTGATGCGCCCGCTGCGCAACCATCTTTACGCAATGGGTATTCCCGTTGAGGGCTCAAAAGGTGAGGCCGAGGCCGGACAAGAAGAGCTGAATATCAAATACGCCGAGGCCTTGGCCTGTGCGGATCATCATTCAATTTCAAAGCACGCCGTAAAAGAGATTGCTTGGCAGCAAGGCCACGCAGCAACGTTTTTGCCCAAGTGGGACAAGGACCGCGTCGGGTCATCCAGCCACGTGCATCAGTCGCTTTGGAAAGACGGTAAGCCTGCGTTTTTTGATGCGGATCGTCCCCATGGAAAGTCCGAACTGATGGATCACTATATGGCGGGTCTGATCAAATATGCCACCGAATACACATATTTCATGGCCCCCTACGTCAACAGCTATAAGCGATTTGCAAAAGGCAGCTTTGCGCCCACACGCATCATTTGGGCCGTTGACAACCGCACTGCCGCCTACCGTTTGTGCGGCGAAGGCAGCAAAGCCATTCGCGTTGAATGCCGGATACCGGGGTCTGATATGAACCCGTATCTTGCGCAGGCCGCAATGCTGGCGGCTGGTATCAAAGGCATCGAAGAGAAATTGGCCCTGCCGCCCGTTTTTGCAGGCGATGCCTATGAGGACAAAACGTCAGAGCATATTCCACGGAATTTGCGCGATGCAAAAGATGCATTGCGAGGATCAGACATGCTGCGCGAGGCCTTTGGCGACGACGTTGTCGATCACTACACCCGCGCCGCAGAATGGGAACAAGAAGAATTTGACCGTGTGGTGACCGATTGGGAAATCGCACGCGGTTTTGAAAGGGCTTAAATTCAATGACTATCAACTGTATCTCCCCTATTGACGGGTCGGTTTATGCCACGCGTGAGGTTCTATCCCGCACAGACGCGGACGCCGCAGTCACACGGGCAAAAACCGCCCAATCCGAATGGGCAGCGCGCCCCTTGGCTGAACGGATCACACTGGTGCAAGCTGGTGTTGCAGCAGTGGGCGCCATGAACGACGACATCGTGCCAGAGATCGCATGGCAAATGGGCCGTCCCGTCCGGTATGGCGGCGAATTTGGCGGTTTCAACGAACGCGCCAGCTACATGGCTGACATCGCAGTCGAGGCATTGGCCCCGATTGTCGTTGAAGACAGCGACGCCTTTCGCCGCGTGATCAAACATGTGCCACACGGGTTGGTCTTGGTCGTCGCACCCTGGAACTATCCTTATATGACAGCCATCAACACCGTGGCCCCCGCATTGATCGCGGGCAACGCGGTAATGCTGAAACACGCCTCGCAAACGCCGCTTGTTGGCGAACGTATGGCGGCGGCGTTCCATTCCGTTGGCATCCCTGAAGACGTGTTCCAAAACGTGTTTCTTGACCACGCGACAACATCCAGCCTGATCGCTGATCGCGCCTTTGGTTTTGTGAATTTCACCGGCTCTGTTGGCGGTGGCAAAGCGATGGAGGCTGCGGCCTCTGGCACATTCACCGGCATCGGGCTTGAGCTTGGCGGTAAAGACCCTGGCTATGTTATGGAAGACGCCAATTTGGACGCGGCGGTTGATACGTTGATTGATGGTGCCATGTTCAACTCTGGTCAATGCTGCTGTGGGATCGAACGGATTTATGTCCATGAAAGCCTGTTCGACGCCTTTGTTGAAAAAGCCGTGGCGATTGTGAACGGTTACAAGCTTGGCAACCCGTTGGACGCAGAAACGACGATTGGCCCAATGGCGCATGTCCGTTTCGCAGATGAAGTGCGCGCACAAACAGCCGAAGCGATTGCAGATGGTGCCAAGGCCCACATCGACCCGGCCAATTTTCCAGAAGACAGCGGTGCCTACCTCATGCCGCAGATTCTGACAAACGTGACCCACGACATGCGCGTCATGCGAGAGGAGAGCTTTGGTCCCGTTGTTGGCATTATGTCAGTCAAATCTGACGCCGAAGCCATCGCCTTGATGAACGACAGTGATTTCGGTCTGACCGCATCGCTGTGGACCCAAGATAGCGCGCGCGCCGAAGCCATCGCTGATCAGATCGAAACGGGCACCGTGTTTATGAACCGTGCCGATTACCTTGATCCGGGCCTGTGCTGGACTGGGTGCAAAGACACCGGTCGCGGTGGTGGTCTGTCTGTCATCGGCTATCACAATCTGACACGTCCTAAATCCTATCACATGAAGAAAGCTTAAACCCATGAGCATCACAGCAAACTGGTCCTACCCTACCTCAATCCGTTTTGGCGCTGGTCGTATTTCCGAAATCGCAGAGGCATGCGCGAGTGCTGGGATCAAAAAGCCGTTGCTTGTGACGGACCGTGGCTTGGCCAGCATGGACATCACAACCAAGACGCTTGATCTGCTTGAGGCTGCGGGTCTTGGCCGTGCGATATTCGCAGATGTTGACCCTAACCCGAACGAAAAGAACGCGGCTGCGGGTGTAAAAGCCTTTAACGATGGCGGGCATGACGGCGTTGTAGCCTTTGGCGGCGGTTCCGGCCTCGACCTTGGCAAGTTGGTTGCATTTTTGGCAGGTCAAACGCGCCCGCTTTGGGATTTTGAAGACATCGGCGATTGGTGGACCCGTGCAGATGCAGATGCGATTGCCCCGATTGTTGCTGTACCAACAACTGCGGGCACAGGGTCCGAAGTGGGCCGTGCATCGGTCATCACGAACTCGGTTACGGAAGAGAAAAAGATCATCTTCCACCCAAAATTCCTGCCAGCGGTTGTGATCTGCGATCCCGAACTCACAGTGGGCATGCCAAACTTCATCACCGCAGGCACTGGCCTTGATGCCTTTGCGCATTGTGTCGAGGCATTCTGTTCACCGCATTACCACCCGATGTCGCAGGGTATGGCGCTTGAAGGCATGCGTTTGGTTAAGGAATATCTGCCCCGTGCGTATGCCGACGGCACAGATATTGAAGCGCGCGCGCATATGATGTCTGCCGCGATCATGGGTGCAACGGCGTTCCAAAAAGGCTTGGGCGCGATCCATGCTTTGTCACACCCAATTGGCGCGATGTATCACACGCACCACGGCACGACGAACGCGGTCTGCATGCCCGCAGTATTGCAGTTTAATAAGCCAGCGATTGAAGGCGTGATCGAACAAGCTGCTAAATATTTGGACATTTCTGGCGGGTTCGACGGGTTCTGCGCCTATGTGGACGCATTGAACGCGTCCCTTGGTGTTCCCAAAAACTTGTCTGGCCTTGGCATTGAAAGCCCAGACATCGACCGGATCGTTGCTGGCGCGTTGACAGACCCTAGCACCGGTGGAAACCCGATCGAAATGACAAAAGAGAACACAACAAAACTCTTGCTTGAAATCATCGGGTAAGCCTCTGATTAGACGGTCGCCATTGTTGGGAGAACCCGTTTTCAGGTGGCTTTGGTCATTTCACACGCAAACATCTTGCTGGGGTTGTCGTGCCTCTTGATCATGCGATGGATAGAACTAAACTCAACGTGAAATTCTCGACGAGCGCTACGATGCCGTCGTCATCCCAGAAAGTCCGCATGACACTGAAAACCTATGTGCACGAGCGTGAAATATGACCACGTCCGGCAATGATTTTGATCTCGTCGTCATAGGTGCAGGCATTGTCGGAATGTCGACCGCGCTTTGGGCACAAAAAGAAGGGCTGAAAACTCTGATCTGTGATCCGAACCCACCGGGGTCCGGCACAACGTTTGGGTCGGCGTGTACAATTGCCACATACGCCTGCGTCCCTGTGAATAACCCGTCAATTTTTGGCGCACTGCCATACTTGTTGACGAGTCGTGAAAGCCCGCTCAGTTTTAACATCTTGCACGGGCTTAGAAACCCGCGTTGGATGCTGTCGTTTTTGAATAATTGCCGCGCTTCCCGCGTCAAAAACATCAGCGAAGCGCTCGGTCGTTTTCTAATGCATGCGGACGCCGGACTTGATCCCCTCATCGCGGAGGCAAAGGCCGAAGAACTAATGGTCAGCAATGACTGCCTATACGTTTGGTCAAGCCAATCCGGCTTTGAGAGCGCAGAAGAAAGTAACGCAATGCGGCGGGCTCAGGGGGTCAATTTTGATGAGTTGTCGCCTGATCAGGTACGCCACCTTGAGCCCAACCTAAGACAACCCATCCACCGCGGCCTACATTTCAAGGGCGCTCGTCACGTAACCGATCCGCAAGAACTCGTTCATCGGATGCAAACCCGTTTCGAAACACTTGGTGGGCGTTACTGCGATCATAGCGTCCGGCAAGTCCAACCTGACGACCTGGGGGTCACAGTCTATATTGATGATGGCACGGAAATACGAGCGGACCGAATGGCACTCACTGCAGGTGCCCGTTCGCGCCATATCAAAGGTACCGGAGCTGAAAAATTGCCGTTGGGTACTGAGCGCGGCTACCATATCCTCTACCGTAACTCCGCAAGCCTCGTTTCGCGGCCCGTTGGTTGGGCAGAAGCAGGGTTTTATGCAACTCCCATGGCGCAGGGTTTACGCATTGCAGGCACAGTCGAAATCAATGCAGTCGATGCCCCTCCGAATGGGAAATGTACCGCTTACCTCAAGCGAAAGTCGCACGAAATGTTTGGTGAGCTTGGCGAGCCCGATGAGACTTGGATGGGTCATCGCCCGACTATGCCTGATTCACTTCCGGTCATCGGATACTCCCCAAAGTCTGACCGTGTCGTCTTCGCATTTGGACACCAGCACATTGGTTTGACCCTAGGTGGGATTACCGGAAAAATTGTGACCGATCTGGCGCAAGGGAAACCTGCGCAACTTGATGTTTCCGACTTCGCACCACAACGGTTTTTTCAATGACCAAGAGGCCGTAATTGGAGCGCTCTTGAACTTTTCGCCCTAAAGCGGACTCTAGCACAAGTGCCGCACAAGTCCGCTAAGTCTAAGGTTTGTCGCCGCTGCAGCTCGCGCTGACAGCAGCCACAAACCTAAGAGCCTGATTTGAAACTATTTGAGTGAGTTCAGTCACTTGTGATTCTGTTCGGTTGTAAGGCTGAATGGAGATCACAATGGCTTGGACTGAACTCACCCGTCGTCAACATGCCCGACAAGGCGGTAAATACGCAAGT
>JAGSGK010000115.1 GCA_023955215.1 Paracoccaceae bacterium | reverse complement strand
TGTGATCGCAACATCTTTATCAATGGTGTGACACCAGCTCAGCAAGTCGAAGCACTTGTGCCATACGCGATGGAGAAGGCGGGCAAGAAAGTTTATATTCTGGCCGCTGATTACAACTATGGTCAAATCACAGCCGAATGGATCAAGAAGTATGTTGCCGAGAATGGTGGCGAGACAGTGGGTTTGGATTTCTTCCCGCTTGATGTGTCTGACTTTGGGTCCACAATTGCGAAAATTCAATCCGTTGGACCGGATCTGGTGATTGCACCGTTGGTTGGTGGTGCGCAGCTGTCGTTCTTCCGTCAATGGGCCGCTGCTGGCATGAAGGATAAGATCGCGCTGGCGTCGACAACAATGGGCGTAGGCAATGAGCATAAAGTTCTGACAGCTGCTGAGGCTGATGGAATTATGGTTGCTTACAATTATTCCCAAGAGCTCGACAGCCCTGCGAACAATGCGTTCAAAGAAAAATGGGCGGCTGCTTATGGCGATAGCAACTCGATCCACGAAATTGCGGTATCGAATTACCAAGGTGTGCTGATGTGGGCCGAAGGGGTTCGAGCAGCAGGTAGCTTAGATCGTGACGCAGTTATTGCAGCACTGGAAACGGGCCTATCGATCGAAGGTCCAGCGGGTAAAGTTACCGTTGACCCAGCGACCCACCACGCGGTTTTAGATGTGCATATCATGGAAATGGAAAACCAAGGGATGCGGGTTGTGAAAACCCTGTCGCAACGCCAACCCATTGATACGCAATCCGTATGTGATCTGTCTGCCAATCCAGACGACAACACACAGTACGAAATCAAAATCTAGATTTCTCCCCTGCAATCAAGTTCAAAACTGATTGCATGCCTCGCAGGTCAACACTTGCGGGGCATTAACCCAACTTCACAAAAGGTTTGCTATGGACTTCGCTGTCGTCGTTCTTGTGGAAATTCTCTACGCTATTGCTTCGCTGGTGTTGATCAGTGCAGGGCTGGCGGTGGTCTTTGGTATGATGAAAGTCATCAATCTGGCCCACGGTGAATTTATGATGTTGGGCGGGTATGTCACCATCACAGCAGTGAATTCTGGCGTGAACATATTTATTGCGATGTTGATTATTGCTCCTTTGGTCGTCGGGTTGATTGGTTTGATTGTCGAACGTTTGGTGATCCGACATTTATATGGACGGTTGGTGGATACGATGCTGGCAACTTGGGGGCTGTCTTTGTTTTTCATCGGTATTGCCACAATGATTTTCGGGAATACAACGACAGGGATTTCGTCCCCAATACCTGGATTTTCCATCGGAGCCTATCAAGTCAACGGGTACAACTTTTTCATTATTGTTGTTTCAATTCTCCTTATTCTTGGTGTCCTTTTCGTTCTCAAATCCACGCGGTTGGGATTGATTGCACGTGGAGCTATGCAGCGGTCAGATATGGCAGCGGCACTTGGGTATTCTTCAGATCGAATTTACATGATGACTTTCTTTGTTGGCTCTGCCTTGTCAGGGCTGGCAGGTGCAGTTTTAGCACCCTTAGTGGGGCTGGTACCAACATCTGGCGGAGCATTTATTGCCAAGGCGTTCATAACTGTGGTCGCTGGTGGTCCTTCTTTGGTGGCAGGGCTGTTAGCCAGTTCTGGGTTGTTTGGAATTGTCGGACAGGTCTTCTCCTTCTCGGTGTCCCCTGTGATGGGGGATGTGGCCATGTTGATCGCAGCAGTGATCTTACTGCGATTGCTACCGCAAGGCATCACAGGTCGTTTTTTCAAGGGTAAGTTGTGATGACACAAAGCTGGCAGAAAGAGTTGATCCAAACCCTGATTGTTGCGCTGATGTTGATGTATCTTTTGCCCTTTGCGATCAACACATTCACGCTCTCGATATTACTGATATACGGAATGTTGGGTCTGAGCCTTGGCTTGATTTGGGGCTTTGGTGGCATCCTGTGCTTTGGGCAGGCGGCGTTCTTTGGGCTTGGTGCCTATGCCTATGCCATTGCCGCTGTGAACATTGGGGAAAGCACAATTCCCTTGCTGTTTGCCATTCTGGTTCCTGCAATGTTTGCAATGTTGCTTGGCGCAATGATGTTTTACGGGCGGTTGGCTGATGTATACCTTGGCGTGATTACATTGGTCGTCACGTTGATCCTATTTAAGTTTATAAATTCCACTGCGGGACCTGCCTATGTGATCGGCAAAGCACGGCTGGGGGGGTACAACGGTATCCCTGGGTTTCAAACGCTGAACGTGCCTGGCAGTCCCGATGATTACATCTGGGGTGATGCGTTTTACTATGTCTGTTTCGTTGCATTGGTTGTTGTATATTTACTTGTGACATGGCTCTTGAGATCTAGTTTTGGACGGGTCGCTATGGGTATCCGCGAAAACGACCAACGCATGTCTTTGATGGGTTATGACACTCGTGCCCGCAAAACCATTTTGTTTGCTATTGGCGCTGCGATTGCGGGGTTTGCGGGGGGCTTATTTGCCAACTGGGCAGAGATTGTCACGCCAGGGTTGTTCAGTCTTGGGCAATCTGCAGAGATCATCATCTGGTGTATTGTTGGGGGACTGGGGACGCGACTAGGACCAATCCTTGGGGCGGCTGGTTTGGCGTATCTTAAGTTTCTGTTGGGGCAGCAATCGCTGATCGATAATACGCTGATCACAGGTTTAATTCTGGTGCTTTTCGTCTTGTTCCTTCCCAAAGGTATCGTGCCAGCTGTTGCGAATTTATGGGCTGCCAGCTTTGGTCGGCGTCCTAAAAACTCGCGACGCAATGTGCGGCGTGCAAGGGGTGGGCTCAATGGCTGAGGTAGTCCTCGAAACGCAAAACTTGACCATGCGTTTTGGAGGTGTGGTTGCGTCTGATAACGTGAATTTCAAACTGAACGCGAGGGAGTTGCGGTGTTTGATCGGACCCAATGGTGCCGGTAAAAGTACATTCTTCAAATGTGTCACTGGATTGCTGACACCAAGCGATGGGCAAGTTTTTATGCGCGGAGACGATGTGACTGGCTGGGCACCGCATCAAATTGCTTCCCTTGGTGTCGGAATCAAAACGCAGGTGCCAAGTGTGATGGACGGCTTGTCTGCCTTTGAAAATATCTGGTTATCGGCGCGTCGTTTTCTGAACGTGACTGAGGCCAATCACAAAACAGACGAGGTTGTTTCACGCCTATCGTTGAACAACATCGCAAATGCCGAATTAGGTCGCTTAGCCCACGGCGAACGTCAACGTGTTGAGTTGGGGATCGTTTTAGCAGGGGATCCCTGGTTGGTTTTGTTGGACGAACCTGCGGCAGGGATGACGGCGGAAGATGTTGAACAGATGACGCAGATCATTCATGAAATGCTGAACACAACTGCCGTTGTGATCGTTGAGCACGACATGCAGTTTATTCGCTCAATCGCTTCGACAGTAACTGTGTTCCATCAGGGTGCGGTGTTGATGGAAGATCATGTGGATCGCGTGATGGCGGATCCAACGGTGCGCAATGTGTATTTGGGGAAGAACGCATAGATGCAAAATGAACGCACGATATGTCTGGATGTGAAAAGCCTGTCGGGTGGTTATGGCAAGGTGCCGGTGCTGCATGGAATAGAGTTCTGCGTTTACGAGAACGAAATCGTTGGAGTGTTGGGCCACAATGGCATGGGCAAATCGACGTTATTGAAAACCTTGATGGGCTTCCTGCCTGCCAAATCGGGAACCACACGGTTTTTTGAAAGTGACATAAATGGGTTGTCGCCCAATGAACGTGCAAATTTGGGGGTTGGGTATGTGCCGCAAGGACGTGGCATCTTCCCACAATTATCAGTGCTCGATAACCTTCGGTTTGCGTATCAAGATCACGGTCAAGGCAGCGAGGAATCCACGCTGAGCACAGTTTTAGCCGATTTTCCCCGTCTTGACCCGCTGTTGTCACGCGAAGGTGGAGCATTGTCTGGAGGCGAACAACAGCTGTTGGCGTTGGCGCGATGTTTGATGGGCGCACCAGACTTTTTGTTGTTAGATGAACCAACCGAAGGCATCCAGCCCTCGATCATTGAAGAAATGGCCGAGACGTTGTTGGGGTTGCGTGAAAAACGCGGCCTCTCAATTTTGCTGGTCGAACAGAACTTTGATTTCATATCAGATTTGTCAGATCGGGTTTTGGTTTTGGAGAGAGGTCGCATTTCGGGCGAACTCTCCAAGGCAGACCTAAGCGATCAATCAAAAGTCGATCAATTTTTGGGATTTGGTACGGCGCGATCAACACGGGCGAATACCCCCAAAAAACCCAGCATATCAACAACGGTTCTGCCTGCCTTAGGGCAAGCTTTACTTCCAACTTCCCAATTTCAACCAGCGGTGACTAATATGACCATCAAACGCCCCTCCCTTGCGCAGATGCGCGATATGGCTGAAAAATTCGGCATGAGTCTGACAGACGCAGAATTGGCTGAATACAACGAGATCATGGAGCCCTACATCCAAGCCTATGACCGCTTGGATGCAACACCTGACAATTTGCCACCAGTTCGATATCCACGCTCTCCTGGGCGGTTCCCAGATTTTTCGGAAAATCCATTGAATGCTTGGTATGTGAAAACCGATGTAAAAGGTGCGATGGATGGCCCGTTGCGAGGCAAAAGAATCGCATTAAAGGACACCGTGTGTTTGGCAGGTGTCCCGATGATGAACGGGTCGCCAATTATGGAAGGCTATACACCAGAAATTGATGCCACAATTGTAACGCGCATGCTCGATGCTGGGGCGACAATTGCTGGCAAGGCACATTCTGAAAACTTCTGCCTGTCAGGTGGCTCGCACACCAACTCCAAAGGTCCGATCCAAAACCCTTGGAAACATGGGTACATGGCAGGTGGTTCATCGGGTGGTTCAGCGGCCTTAGTGGCTGCTGGCGAGGTTGATATGGCGATTGCAGGGGATCAGGGTGGCTCGATCCGCATCCCTGCGTCCAACTGCGGTGTTTACGGAATGAAACCCAGCCATGGATTGGTCCCATACACAGGAATCATGCCGATTGAGCAAACTATCGACCATGTCGGTCCCGTGACCAACACGGTTGCTGACAATGCCCTGTTACTTGAGGTTTTGGCGGGTGAGGACGGACTTGACCCACGCCAATATAAACCAACTGTTTGCCGCTATACCGAAGCGTTAGGACGCGGAGCACATGGCTTGCGAGTTGGTATCCTAAAAGAAGGATTTCATCGTCCCGAGAGCGAAGATGATGTGGACCAAAAGGTTTTGGCAGCAGCAGCAAAGTTTCGTGAAATCGGAGCAATGGTAGAAGAAGTTTCAGTGCCAGAACACCATTTGGCAGTCGACTGCTGGACCGCGATTACTGTCGAAGGCCTCCAAGATCATATGATGCATGGCAATTCAGCTGGGTCGAATTATCGGGGACTATTTTTACCATCGATGATGGATCATATGGCACAATGGCGCAGCCGCGCGGATGAACTGTCCCATTCGTTGAAGGTTTGTATGTTTTTAGGAGAGTATTTTCAGGAACAATATCGCGGGCGGTTTTATGGCAAAGCCCAAAACCTGATGCGGAAAGTGAATGAGAAATATACGGCGGCCTTACAACAATACGATGTGCTGTTGATGCCAACTGTCCCCATGAAGCCGCAACCCATTCCCCCTGCTGATTGTTCAATTACATTGTATGTTCAGCGTGCGTTTGAAATGATTGGGAATACGGCGCCGTTTAACGGTGGATTGCCCGCGATGAATGTGCCCTGTGGTTTATCAGACGGATTGCCCATTGGAATGATGTTGGTTGGCCAGCAATACGGTGAGTCAAAAATTTATCAAGCCGCCCATGCCTTTGAGCAAATTGGCGATTGGCGAGCGATGTAGAAAGGAAGAGACCATGTCGATTCTAAACGAAAGTCAGGCGCAATTTCTTTCTTCGCCAATCGGTGAGGCGTGTGCGCAAAATACCGCTCGAACAACTGTGCCAGAAAACGGTATGTCATTTGTTTCTGGCAGTACGAGCGATCCGTTGCTTTTTAAGACGATCCCACAAGTATTGCGCGAAACTGTCGCACGTCATGGCCCACGTGATGCCATCGTTGTACCCGCACAAAATCGACGTCTGACATATTACGATTTTGATCGTGAGGTGGATGCATTGGCGACTGGCTTGTTGGCTTTGGGGCTCAACAAAGGTGATCGTGTTGGCATTTGGTCGCCCAATCGATTTGAATGGGTTTTAACCCAGTTTGCTACAGCGCGGATTGGGTTGATCCTTGTGAATATCAACCCAGCGTATCGTTTGGCGGAGTTGGAATATGCGCTCAACAAAGTTACCTGCAAAGCAATCATTATTGCCGAAAGCTTCAAAACGTCAGAGTATTTGAAAATGATCCGTGACCTTGCGCCTGAACTGGAAAACTGCGCACCCGGTAAACTGGTGTCTTCAAAATTACCGCATTTGAAAACCGTGATCGTGATGAGTGAAAATTCTGGCACAGGCGTAATCCCGTTTAATGATGTTTTAAGCATTGGCGGCCCCGCGCAACAATTGCGTTTGCAAGCCATCGACAAAACGTTAGATCCAGATGATGCAATAAATATCCAATTCACATCTGGTACGACAGGTGTCCCAAAAGGCGCGACATTGTCCCATCATAACATTGTTAATAATGCACGATTTGTCACTGATAGGATCAACCTTACTGAGATGGATAAGCTGTGCATTCCCGTCCCGCTGTATCATTGTTTTGGTATGGTTATGGGCGCGCTTGGATGCGTGACTAAAGGCGCTGCAATGGTGTTTCCAAGTGAAGGATTTGAAGCAGCAGCAACCCTAAGCTCGATTGAAAGTGAACGCTGCACAGCGCTTTATGGTGTTCCAACAATGTTTGTTTCGATGTTGCAAGAATTGGAACAAGAAAACCGTGACATGTCCTCGTTGCGAACTGGCGTTATGGCCGGTGCGCCCTGTCCAGTTGAAGTGATGGAGCAAGTGTTTGCGAAGATGAACTTGTCCGAAGTTACGATCTGTTATGGCATGACAGAAACAGCGCCTGTGTCCTTTCAAAGTTTCGTGGATGATCCGCTCGAAAAACGGTGTAGTACCGTTGGTCGCGTTCATCCTCATTTAGAAGTGAAGATCATTGATGAGGAAGGCCAGATTGTTTCCATAGGCCAACAGGGGCAGCTCTGTACACGTGGCTATTCTGTGATGAAAGGATATTGGGATGAGGATGCAAAAACGAACGAGAGCATCGCAGATGGCTGGATGCTGACAGGTGACCTCGCAGTTTTTGATGACGAAGGATATTGCGACATCGTTGGCCGAGTAAAAGACATGATCATAAGAGGTGGAGAAAATATCTACCCACGTGAGATCGAGGACTACCTATTCAGGCACCCAGATATTGCTGAGGCACAGGTTTTCGGCATCCCACACGAAAAACTTGGTGAGGAAGTCTGCGCTTGGATAGTGCCAAACCCTGGTAAAAAATTGACACCAGAGACAATCATTTCGTTCTGCACGGGACAAATCGCACATTACAAAATCCCCAAGCACATTCGTGTGGTTACGGAACTCCCCATGACAATCACAGGCAAACCTCAGAAGTTCGTCATGCGAGATGAAATGGTGGATTATCTTAAGCAGAGAGCCAAGCTATAACCAGATGTTTCCGTAAATTGGATTGATGTCCGAAAAACTGAAGGTCCACCCTGAGAAAGCTGTGGAGCAGCATTTTAAATGGTAGCGAACGACACCAACGGCCGAGGCTGTGTAAAAACTATATTTTCTGATAGGATGAACTCATAGATTGGAGATCGCATGTCAGGTTTTATTGAAGGTTCAGATCGTAGTTAGGCCAGCTTGTTTCCCAAGCGTTTGGAGGATTGGGTTTGCGAAGACAATCCAGTTCGTATCGTCGATGTTTTTGTGGAAGCATTGGATTTGACTGATCTTGGGTTTGATCGCACTGGCCCAGCGGACACAGGTCGGCCTGGATATCATCCATGCGTTTTATTGAAGTTATGTCCATCGTCAGGGTTTTTGGCACCAAAGGCGGCCTGAGCTAAGAGTGAGTTTGGCTCATCTGGTTGGTTACATTATGCGGCGCGTTGTCTGTGATGCAAGCGTCGCGCTTCGAGTGTCTTTCGTTTGATCCTTTCCCGTTGTTTTAGAATGGCTTTGTCACGCCCGAAGTAGACGTCGGCAGGTGTGACGTTGTTCAGGCTCTCGTGGTATCGCTGATGGTTGTAGTGATCGACGAAGGCTTCGATTTGGGCTTCGAGATCTCCTGGAAAGAAGTAGTTTTCCAGTAGAATGCGGTTCTTCAGTGTTTGGTGCCAGCGCTCAATCTTGCCTTGGGTTTGGGGATGGTAAGGGGCACCGCGTGAGTGCTGCATGCCCTTGTCTTGCAACCATTCAGACAGCTCACCACCTTCGACGCTTGCGTACCAATTTTGTAGATCATAGCAGCCAGCGCTATCACCAGAGATAACCTTTTACAAAGCAGATTTTGCTCCGTGTGAAGCCATGATTGAAGACAGTTTTTTCATGCGGTCTGCCAGAACTATGTCTTTTCCAGCGTGGGGTGTGACTTCTCGTATTGATACGTAGGACATTTTGGTAGTGCCTCCTCTGGATACGTTAAACGCTTTTAATTGTGATAGTATTTATGA
>JAGSGK010000239.1 GCA_023955215.1 Paracoccaceae bacterium | reverse complement strand
CGAATACGACGAGGGCCGTCAGGATCATTGGCAGAGACGCCAGCTTTGCCATCCAGTTCTTGAACAGTCGGTTGGGTCGCTTGCCACTGCGGGCGCGAGGGGGGTCCGAGGCCACGGTCATCGTGTCGGCTCCAAATAATTTGTCAAAAGGGGTGCGGAGTTTTTAATGGCTCGGCGAACACGCCGCCGAGCCACTTATCGCAGCGAGGGAATTAGTCTGCGTTTTCGATGATTTCAGCGTAGGCTGCTTGAGCATCGGCTGCGGACATGTCGCTGGACCAGAACTGCGCTTGCAAATCTTCGAGCTGCAACGTGGTGTCCTGAGAAAACGCGATGTCGCCAGATGGCAGCACGCCACCGTCTGCAAGGATTTTGAGGCCCTTTTGCATGCAGCCGTTTGCCGTGGACATATCGATGTCTCCACGCACTGGCAGCGAACCTTTTGCAAGGTTGAAGGACACCTGAACCTCAGGTGAGATCAACAATGCGGCAAGCTCCAACTGTGCAGCGGTGATTTCTGGATCGTCGTTCACTGGGAAGTAGAACGCGTCACCACCCGTGTCGATCACAGGGTTCAGACCAAGACCTGGCAGACAGGAGTAATCCGTTCCTTCAACCTGACCAGCAACAGAGAATTCACCCTGTGCCCAGTCGCCCATGATCTGCGCGCCAGCTTCGGCGGTGATCACCATGTTCGTTGCCATATTCCAGTCCTGAACGTTGGATCCGGCTGCCAGATCGCGTGCCGCGACAACAGCTTCGAATGCAGCAGTGTATTCTGGGCCTCGTGCCACATCAGCATTCTTGTCAATGTTGACGCCATTCCAAGCGTCCTGACCTGCAACAGCCAGCGTGATCGCGCCGAATGCGATGTTTTGCTGCCAGCCTTGCTGACCCATGGCCAGCGGCAATGTGCCTGCTGCTTGAAGCGCGCCCGCGGATGCCGTGAACTCGTTCCAATTAGCTGGAACCTCAAGGCCCGCTTTTTCATATGCTGCGTGTGACAACCAGATCCACTGTGCGGAGTGGATGTTGACCGGAACACAATAAATTTTACCGTCAAGCGTACAGGCACCCAGCAAGGACGAGGGGTTCACGATGTTCGCCCAATCACCGGCTTCAGCAACGTCTGTCAGATCAAGAAGCAGACCAGCTTCGATCAATTCTTCTGCTTGGCGGCCATGGTTAAGCTGTGTGGCAGCCATCGGGTCACCGCCGATGATGCGCGAAATAATGATAGGGCGTGCTGTGCCACCGGAACCGGCGATTGCGCCATCGACCCATGTGTTGCCTGTGGCGTTCCAAGCGTCGGCAAATTTGCCAACAGCTGCGGCTTCACCACCAGAAGTCCACCAATGGGTAACTTCCAGCTCAACCCCTTCAGCTGCAGACACCGTTGCAGTTGCAGCAGTGAGTGCGGTTCCTAACAATATAGATTTCAACGTTTTAGACATTTTTTCCTCCCAGAAACATGGCTTTGAGCAATGTACTTTAAAATTGCGCAGCACGCTCCCCGCCTTGCAATCGATTACATACTGATATGGTATTGATGTTTGTGTCAACAAGATATGTAATCCATTACACAAACTGGATTACATGCTGGGCAAAAAAAAGTGGTAAAAACGTCGACACTTCAGGACGTTGCACGAGTTGCAAAAGTCTCGACTGCGACGGTCTCGCGGACGCTATCAAACCCTGATGTCGTCTCCGAATCAACACGACGGCGGGTGTCAGAAGCTGTCAAAGTGACTGGCTACCGGATAAATCGCGCCGCGCGAAATCTGCGCACCCAGCGCTCACATTCGGTTCTCGTTTTGCTGCCTGATCTGGCCAATCCGTTCTTTTCAACGATCCTCGAAGGCATCTCCCGTATTCTGTCGCAGCGGGGATACTCGATGCTTATCGCCAGCACGAAACAAGTGCACGACAGCGGAGAGCGGTTGATCGATTATCTGGATGATGCCCGTGCCGACGGAATGATCATTCTCGATGGCGGGCTTACCCCAGAGGTCGTAGGAATGCTTGAAAGCACCCCGCACGCCAAACGTATTCTCTTTGCCTGCGAGTGGATTGAAGGCGCGAATTTTCCTTCAGTTCGTTGTCAAAACCGTCAAGGTGCGCGCGTCGCGGTGAACCATCTTTATGAACTCGGCCATCGTAAGATCGCTCATGTGACTGGCCCCGAAGGCAATGTTTTGATGCATAGCCGCAAGGAAGCCTTTGTCGCCCAAATGGAAAAGCTTGAGCTTGAGCTAAAACCGGAGTGGGTCATTGCCGGGGACTTTTCACTCACGGCAGGTTGTCTGGCTGCGCAGGAGTGGATCGCCATAGATGATCGCCCCACGGCGGTTTTTTGTGCTTCTGATCAACTGGCTATGAGCTTTATCGCAGAACTTTCGCGCCACGGCTTCAAGGTGCCTAACGATGTGTCGGTCATGGGGTTTGATGACATCGATTTGGCAGAACAGTTCATTCCGCCGTTGACGTCGATCAGACAGGATCGCCTAATGATCGGCGAAACCGCGGCGAAAATGCTCATGGAGCGGATCGTAACCCCAAATGAAGAGCATTCAACACACGCCGCCGTCTTGCCGGTATCACTCGTCGTTCGAGAAAGCACGGCAACAACAAACTGAACGAGAAAACCTTTGGATCCAGAGAAGGTGCTGCCATAGCTGTTCGTTGATGTCGACGACAAAAAGGGGCCATTGTATTTGGAAGAACAGAGGTCCGCTTGGTCCGCATTTCAGACCTCTCAGGTGCCAGAATGCTGCAAAATGGCGAACGGCTGCTTCGACGGGCTGCACCGCAGCATCATGAACGCGGGTCGAACGGCAGCTATGGGCCGTTCACTGCGCTCCTTCGATGAAGGTCTTTGCCCCTGCCGAAGCTGCCATTTCTATCCAAATCTGTATAAAAGAATTACGGTTTTTGGTCATATTGCTTAGCTTTGTCTTTTTCTGCATCACTTTGGTATTTGCATTTCTTTTTCGCGGGGCTCTGATTTCCTTTGTTTATATGGGTTTTCTGTTCTCTTCGAGATACCCTTCAGAACATTATCCCCATTTTTTTGCGTGTTTTTCAAAATGAATCTAAGTTTTTTTGTGATGTAGACTTAAGTAATAATCAACCGCCGATCACGCCAGATCAACACAATTACATGAGTTACCGCCCCTAGTTGTACTGGCTTTGGGCGACCGGAGAAGATGTGCCATGCTGAGCCTTGAGAAGAGTATTTGTTTAAAGAAGCCCGCGAGGGTGCGAACACCCTGCGCTGCGTCGCCAGTTGTTTATTCCAAGCTGACACTTGCGAAGGACCCACTGCCTTCCCACTGTGTTGAGGGCTTCCATAATTTCATCCGCGCACTGGCGCGTGAGTTGGCACGCGCCGACCACGCCGCTGAAGCGTGATCATCAGATTGGACATTGCCCATGACTAAGCCACTTCGCGCCGCACTTTATGCGCGCTTCTCAACGGATCTCCAGCGCGACGCCTCGATTGAGGATCAACTTCGCTCATGTCGCGCCTTTGCCACCAAACAGGGCATTGAGGTCGTGGAGGTGTATTCGGATCGCGCAATCTCTGGTGCCAGCCTGATGCGCAGCGGCATGCAAAAGATGTTGCGCGACGCGCAGGTCGGACGCTTTGATATTGTGGTCTCAGAGGCAATGGACCGTTTGTCGCGCAGCCAATCCGATATCGCAGCCATCTTTGAGAGGTTTCAATTTCGGGGGATTATGATCGAGACACTCAGCGAAGGCTTGCTGTCCGAACTGCACATCGGGATGAAGGGCACCATGAACGCCATCTTCCTTAAAGACCTCGGGATCAAAACCCGCCGTGGTTTGATGGGACGGGCCTTAGCTGGGAAGTGCGCGGGCGGTAAAGCCTACGGCTACAAGAACCTTATCAAATACACCGAAGCCGGCGACCCCATCAAGGGCGACCGCGCCATCATTCCGTCTGAAACCGCCACAATCAATCGGATCTTCACCGATTACGCCAAAGGCATCTCACCAAAAAAGATTGCGGGACTGCTGAATGCCGAGCAGATCCCAGGCCCCACTGGTAAAGGTTGGGGGCCATCCACGCTGCACGGGAACCGCGAACGCGGCACCGGCATTTTGAACAACGAGCTCTATGTTGGCGTCCAAGTCTGGAACCGCCTGAGCTATGCCAAGGACCCCGACACCGGAAAGCGCGTGTCACGCCTCAACCCTGAAGCCGACTGGGTCACGAGCCAAGTCCCTCAACTCCGGATCGTCGATCAGCCCCTGTGGGATGCGGTGCGTGCTCGCCAAGGTGCGCTCAAGAGCAAAGGCACCAACACCCCCATCTGGGATCGCAGACGACCGAGGACATTGTTTTCAGGGATGTTGAAGTGCAGTTGCTGCGAGGGTGGGTTCTCAAAAGTGTCGCAAACCCAGTTTGGTTGCTCGACAGCGCGCAACAAAGGCAAAGAGCTGTGTGGCAACATGAAGACCATCTCACAAATCGACCTTGAACATCATGTGCTGGATGCCGTGCAAAACAACCTAATGGACAAAGAGGCCCTGACCGTCTTCTGCAATGAGTACGCAAAAGAACGCAATCGCCTGATGGCGGTGGCCGACAATGGTCGCGACGCACTCACGGTTGAGCTTGCCACGGTCACACGCGACCACAGCAAGCTGGTCGATGCCATTATAGCGGGTATTCCAGCAGGCCAAGTAAAGGAAAGAATGAACACGCTGACCCAGCGCAAAACCGCATTGGAGGCACAACTCGCGACCACGCCAAATGCCGATAAGATCCGCATCCACCCAAAGATGGCCCTCACCTATCGCGACAAAGTCAGTGTTCTAATTGATCAACTGGGCAAACCCGACCACATGGCAGAAGCGAAGGAGGCACTACGTGGCCTTATCGACAGAATCTTACTGTCGCCCAATGCGGTCACCGGCAATCTAGACATCAAGATCGAAGGTGCCCTTGCGTGCCTGTTATCCCTTGGTCTGGGTTCCAGATACAAAAATGGCCTGAGTATTGATACTCAAGCCTTTGATGTCACTAACGAATTAGTGTTGGTTGCGGGAGTAGGATTTGAACCTACGACCTTCAGGT
>JAGSGK010000175.1 GCA_023955215.1 Paracoccaceae bacterium | reverse complement strand
GGGTTCTTCATTGCGTCACGACGGAATGGGTCACCTAGTTCTTGGTTGATCATCGCTTCGATCAAAGTGGTGATACCGTTTTCCATTTGATCTTTGATCGCTTGGGCAAGGGCCGCTGTCAGCTCGTCTTGTGTGCGGGCAACAACGCCTTTGAGACCACATGCGTTTGCGATGCCAGCGTATGAAACGCCTTCGTCCAATTCCGTGCCAACAAAGTTGTCATCAAACCAAAGTGTAGAGTTACGCTTTTCAGCACCCCACTGGTAGTTGCGGAACACGATCTGCGTGATCGCAGGCCAGTCGCCGCGGCCAATCGCTGTCAATTCGTTCACAGAGATACCGAATGCGCCGTCACCAGCGAAACCAACAACTGGCACATCTGGACGACCGATTTTCGCGCCAACGATGGATGGCAGGCCGTAACCACATGGACCGAACAAGCCCGGTGCCAAATACTTGCGTGCTTCGTTGAAGGACGGGTACGCGTTACCGATCGCACAGTTGTTACCGATGTCAGACGAGATGATCGCTTCAACTGGCAATGCTGCTTGGATTGCACGCCATGCCATGCGTGGTGCCATCCAATCAGGTTTCGCTGCACGTGCACGTACGTTCCAATCAGTGCCTGGATCGTCTTGCTCTTCTGTCATGGAAGTCAGCTCTTGAGCCCATGAAGATTTGGTTTGTGCAATCAAGTTTTTGCGATCTGCGCGGCCTGCGTCACCAGCATCGTCTGCGAGTTTGGAAGAGATTGCAGTTGCAACTTTCGCCGCATCACCAACGATACCTACAGTTACCTTCTTCGTCAGACCAATGCGGTCTGGGTTCAGGTCAACCTGAATGATCTTTGCGTCAGTTGGCCAGTAATCAATGCCGTAACCCGGTAGGGTTGAGAACGGGTTCAAACGTGTACCCAAGCAAAGAACAACGTCAGCTTTGGAAATCAATTCCATGCCAGCTTTTGAACCGTTGTAGCCCAACGGACCTGCGTAAAGCGGGTGGTTGCCCGGGAACGCATCGTTGTGCTGGTAGCCAACGCAAACTGGTGCGTCGAGTGCTTCAGCCAAAACGCGAGACGCCTCGATGCCGCCTTTGGACAAGATCGCGCCAGCACCGTTCAAGATCACTGGGAACTTAGCAGTTGAAAGAAGATCAGCTGCGTCTTGTACTGCTACTTCGCCGCCTTGTGGCAATTCAAAATCAACGATGACTGGAAGATCGATATCGATCACTTGTGTCCAGAAGTCGCGTGGTACGTTGATCTGCGCCGGCGCAGATGCGCGTTTCGCTTGCATGATCACGCGGTTCAGCGTTTCTGCGATGCGGGTTGGGTCACGTACTTCTTCTTGGTAGGCAACACAGTCAGCGAACAGGTTCATCTGTTCCATCTCTTGGAAGCCGCCTTGACCGATTGTTTTGTTAGCGGCCTGTGGTGTAACCAAAAGTACAGGCGTGTGGTTCCAATATGCTGTTTTAACAGCAGTTACGAAGTTGGTGATGCCTGGGCCGTTTTGAGCGATCATCATGGACATTTTGCCGGTGGCGCGAGTGAAACCGTCAGCCATCATGCCGCCAGATGTTTCGTGGGCACAGTCCCAGAAAGTGATGCCCGCGTCAGGGAAGATGTCAGAGATTGGCATCATGGCAGAGCCGATGATCCCGAATGCGTTGTCGATGCCGTGCATCTGTAGCGTTTTTACAAAAGCTTCTTCTGTAGTCATTTTCATGGGGGAGACTCCGAGTGCGGTGAGTTTACAGGTGATTCAATCTTTGAGCGGAGGATAGGGTTTTGCTTACGACTCAGATAGGGCCAAATCGACTTTCCGCGTAGGTCCAGATACTTCGGCTGCGCGAATGGCTTGGGCAACCAGTTCGATCCCCTTGGCGATCCGATTTGAGGGGATCGATGAGTACGCGAGGCGGTAGAAGTGTTTGGGGCGTTGTTCGCCGCCAAAGAATGACTCGCCTGGATCGATCAAAACCCCTTGGGATTGCAGCGTTTTCGCAAGTTCTGAGGTGTCTACATTCTCTGGTGCGCGCATCCAGTAGGACGATCCGCCATAGGCCCCTTGGCCCGCGATCTGTAGGCCATTGTCCTCGATCGCTTGCTGCATCACTTCACGCCGTTCGTGGAACGCTGTGCCCATGCGGCGGACCAAGGCATCGTAGTGACCTAACGACAGGAAATATGCTGCGGTGCGTTGGATGTGGCCGGGGGGGTGGCGCAGGACAGAGGCGCGCAAGGCACGGGCCTCTTTTATGAAGGGTTCAGAGCCAACCAAATACCCCAACCGCAGACCCGGAAATAGCGATTTTGAGAAGCTCCCCACATAGATCACACGCCCATCAGCATCGAGAGATTTGAGCGCAGGGGAAGGTGGTTTGAGGAAGGACATTTCAAATTCGTAATCATCCTCAACGATCAACGCATCCATCTCGCGTGCGCGCTCTAGCAAGGCGCGGCGACGGTTCATCGGCATGGTGCCGTTTGTGGGGCATTGATGGCTAGGCGTTGTGAAAATAACGTTTGCATCTGGGGGGATAGCGTCTGGAGGCAGGCCATCTTGGTCTACACGCACAGGTGCCATATTGCAGCGAGATTGGGTCAAAATATCGCGCAATGCGTGATAGCACGGGTCCTCAAACGCGGCAGTGCGGCGCTGGGTCAAAAGCACCTGCGTGGTCAGCCACAAGGCGTTCTGCGCGCCGAGTGTAATCAGGATCTGTTCCGGACGGGCAGAGATCCCGCGACGGGGTAGGGTGTGGCGGGCGATGAATTCGATCAGTTGCGGGTCATCTTGGTCGTAATAATCGGTGGTTAAGGGCGTGAAATCGCGTTGACCAAGGGCCTTTAGAGCGCACAAACGCCAGTTGGCGTGGTCGAACAGGGTTGGGTCCGCTTGACCATAGGTAAAGGGGTGTTTGTATTTGGCCCATTCTTGAGGTTTTCGGGGTGTTTGCCCGCCGGAAAAGCGTTGCCCAATGGCGCGGGTCCAATCGACGGCATCTTCAATCGGTTCGACGGATTTAAAGTTGGGCGGGGAGGGCGCGTTGCGTGAAACGTAGTACCCAGATCGACCACGAGAGGTCAGATAATCGTTTGATAACAATTCAGTATAGGCAAGCGTCACGGTGATGCGGCTGACGCTGAGGTGGGTGGCAAGTTTGCGGGTCGATGGTAGCTTTTCACCGGGTTGAAAACGGCCTGATAGAATACCCTGCGCAATCATCTGCTGGATCTGGCTTTGCAGCGTTCCCTGATAATCGGGATGAAGGAAAAATGTTTCGACAGGTAGGGGCATAAAATACGTATACTCTGGATATAACCGAGGTACAAACTGGACTTATCAATAGGTGAAAAGGTCACCAATATCCGTGACTTACCACCTGTATATATCATTTTTAATGAGACTGCACGTCTCAATTTTGCAATTATTGACATAAAATTTGCTGGGGTACGCAGTGTTAACCCTGCAAATGATGCGCCAACGGGGCGCTTGAGCGGTGAAATAACGGGGATACTGCACAGTTTGGACCATGAATTGTACAGTTTAACGGACCTAAAGAGGCCGCAAAAATGAGGTTTTGTGGGGAAATGTACAGAATGGGGCCCGAATTGCACAGTTCATGGCGTTTGCGGTCAAAAACTAGAGAATCAGGTTAACACGGCGAAATTATTTGGGCGGGCGTTGGTATTGCCGCCGCATTTCGTCTAACAGGTTGCCAACAGCGGACCGTACCTGTGCCCGCGCATTTGAAAGCCCCACAGCTATGTCAGAACCACATATGAAAATGGTATTGGTCACGCCCGAAATTCCGTACAACACGGGTGCGATTGGGCGGACCTGTGTGGCGCTGAATTTGGAATTGATCCTGATCAAACCCTATGGCTTTTCATTGGACGAGAAATCCGTGCGCCGCGCCGGCACGGAATATTGGAAGCACGTCAATCTAAGTGAATACGACAACTGGGAAGACTTTCTAACGCAGCGCAATCCACCACGCGAAAACCTGCATTTTTTCGAAGAGCACGGAGCGCAAAGTTTTTACACGCCTGAATATCAACGTGATGCGTATTTGGTGTTTGGTTGTGAATCTGCGGGCCTGCCAAAGACGATTTTGGACGGGATGGAAGACCGCACCTTTAACCTGCCGATGTTGGACAAACGGGTGCGGTCACTGAATTTGGCGAATGTTGCGGCGGCGGTGGTGTTTCAGGCGATGCGTCCGCAGTTTATTTAGGGGTTGCCGGTTTGGCGGGGTTGGAAGCTGACAAACTCGATGCTTGGTTAAAGGCGATACTGCGCGGTCTTATGTGTCAAACGCATCAACTACATACCTTTTAAGGGTCCAACTGAAGCTGAAAGGCGTGTTACATGCTCATCTTGCTGAGTTAATCGGTGACAAAGAACCTAATGTGCGCAACAAGTTGAGTCTTGGTAAATTTTCAGCGGCGTATTTTATTCAATGTCTAAATTCAGTTGGCGTAACGGACTTGCGGTTGGAATAGTTGCTGGCGCTTGCGTCACAACATTAGTCATCCTGTTTGGTCAGGCAATCTACGACTTGGCCAAGTGCAACCATAACGGCCAATGCGATCGATACGCCGCACAGTATGAAAGCAAAAATTTTCCAAGCAGCTGGTGGTGGCTCTGGGACGGCCAGATTGTTTCGGCAAGTGACACTCTCGCACAGTGGATAATGGCGGTTTTTACCATTGCGGTTGCTTTGCTTGTTGGGCGCACCCTCATAACCACTCAGCAAATGGTCCTCGAAACTAGAGAGATCGGTCAGGCGCAGGTCCGAGCGCACATGTATTTGGAAATTGTCGATGTACTTGTAAATGCGAAGTTGGTTGGCGGGGATGACCACATCAAAGTTTGCGTCAAATGCAAAGTTCACAACACTGGAAACTCGCCAGCGAACCGAATGAGTGTCCTCTATGAAATAGATCAAACTAACTTGGGTGATGTTGTCGCCCTCAATACAGGCGGAACAGGCTTGCCACTTTCTCAGCATTCGATGGCAAGCGTTGCCCCCAATGGGCACGTGTTCGTCGGGTTGGAAAATACTTTCGTCGCAGACCTGAATGCTCTGAGTAGCGGGGCAGCATTCGTTAGTCTTAACTATGTAATCAAATGCACCGATATTTTTGGCATCGAAGTTCACGAGCCTTTGGTGGCCGGATATTTCAAGGAGCACCCCGCCAATTCTGGGAAATACGTCTTCGCTCACAGCAGAGTAGTAGGAAAGAACCCCCAAAGCTAAAACCTTAATCACTCACACACCCCGCACGCTTGGTGCGTTTGATACATAAGGCCGAATTTGGGCTCGAAGCTGACATTAAGCCTCCACTACCCCAAACGCAAAAAGGCGGACCGTTATGGTCCGCCTTTTGTATTCAACGTGAACGCAACTTATCCGAAGACGGTGGTCAGTGCGTTGGATGTTGCTTTCACGATTTGATCGATGTCGTCTTTGGTCGCGATCAATGCAGGTGAGTAGCACAGCGTGTTGTTGCGCCCTGGAAGTGAACGGTTTGTTGCGCCGATGATGACTGCGTTCTTCATGCAATCGCCAACAACTGCTTGGACCATTTTCTCTGCTGCTGGTTCGCGTGTTGTGCGGTCAGCGACCAGTTCAACACCCAAGAACAAGCCTTTGCCGCGCACGTCGCCGATGACTTCGTGTTTGTCTTTTAGCGCGTTCAACTGGTCCTTCATGTAGTGACCCATGTCGATTGTGTTCTGCAACAGCCCCTCATCTTCGATGATGCGCATATTTTCCATTGCTGCCGCTGGGCCAGCCGTACAGCCGCCAAAGGTTGAGATGTCGCGGAAGTAGTTCATGTTGTCCTCAGTTGGGTCCATGAACATGTCGAACACTTCGTTTGTGGTCACGAGGCACGAGATCGCGGCGTAGCCAGAGGCCACACCTTTGGCCATCGTCACCATGTCTGGCTGGATGCCGTAGTGCTGATAACCGAACCATGTGCCTGTACGGCCAACGCCACACACAACTTCGTCGATGTGAAGCAGGATGTCGTATTTTTTGCAGATCTCAGCAACGCGTGGCCAGTAGCCTTCCGGTGCTTCGATCACGCCGCCGCCAGCTGTCACTGGTTCTAGGCAAAGTGCGCCAACGGTATCGGCACCTTCGCGCAAGATGATCTCTTCAATTTGATTCGCAGCCCATTCGCCGTAGTTCTCAACAGGTGCGCCATCTTGTTCGTGCTTGCGGTACTCAAGGCAGTGCGGCACGCGGATGAAGCCCGGAGTGAAGGGACCGTATTGTGCGTTGCGTTCGTCTTGGCCACCTGCGGACATGGTTGCGATTGTGGAACCGTGGTAGTCGCGGTCGCGGTAAAGGATCTTGTGCTTCTTGCCGCCGTATTTTTTGTGGGCGATCTGGCGGACCAGTTTAAAGGCCTTCTCGTTCGC
>JAGSGK010000161.1 GCA_023955215.1 Paracoccaceae bacterium | reverse complement strand
GAAGCCTTGGCAGCGGCGGGTGGTGTTGTTGGGGCCAAGCAGGATGATGCTTCTGTTCGACTGTATCGTGACGGTCAGTTGTACCAAATACCGCTGTCCCGTCTTTATTCAAAATCTGGTCGTGTCAAAGTCAGGTTGATCAACGGGGACGCCGTGTTTGTTGACATCGGCGCAGATATTGAAGGTGCACAAAAGTATTTTGAACAACAACTGCTGTTATTGGAAACGCGCCAACGCTCCCGTCAAGCTGCGCTTGAGGCGCTGCAGGTCGAAGTTTCGCTTTTGCGCGATCGCCAGAACGGTCAGCGTGAAAATTTTCTAAAGGCACAAGCACTAGGCGCAAACAGGCCTGATTATGTGTACCTCAGCGGCGAAGTGGGGGTGCAATCTCGTTTTGCGCTGCCTTTCGCAGAGCAGGCAGTCCTTGCTGACGCGCTGTTTGAAGGGGGTGGCATTGCCCCAGGAACAGGTGACGTTTCACAAATATATGTCCTGCGTGGGCCAATCAAAACTCAAGAGTACAGAGGCGTCACCGCATGGCACTTGAACGCACTAAATGCGGTAAACTTTGTCGTTGCAGCAGAATTTCAGCTGCGCCCAAAAGACATAATTTTTGTGGCTGAGTAGCCGATCACGCGGTGGGATAGGGCTGTTTCACAGGCGATACCGAACTTTTATGGGGCTACGTCAACAGTCGGAAACTAAAGCGTTTGCGCGATTTGTCGCCTTTGATATCGCATAACATGGTTGGATTGCTTATATATTGTTTCATAACAAGAATAAGCAGGACCCGAAAATATGTCGTACGTTTTTAAATCCATCATCGCAGCCACGTTTATGAGTCTGGCAACAGTCGCGAGCGCCGAAAAACTATCGCTTAACGAGATCTCTGGCTATCTTAACGCGTTGAAGACGGCCTCTGGCGATTTCACACAGATCAATGAGGATGGCACGATTTCGGTTGGTAAGATTTTCATAAAGCGACCAGGCCGCATGCGGTTTGAGTACGATGATGCACTGGTGCTGGCCAGTAGTGGGTCTATCAAAATAATCGATAAGAAATCTAACCTGCCACCTGAATCCTACGCTCTAAGAAGAACACCGCTTTCGTTGATCTTGGCGCGTAATGTTGATCTGGGTCAGGCGAAAATGGTTGTCGGTCACGACTATGATGGCACAGCAACGATCGTACGGGCGCAAGATCCAAAGAACCCAGAATACGGTAGTATCGAATTGAAGTTCACTAGCAATCCAGTTGAGCTGCGCCAATGGGTTGTAAACGACTCCAATGGCGGTCGTTCTACAGTCATTCTAGGCGAGTTAGTCAAAGGTGGAGTGCTTGCGAACCAATTGTTCGAAATCGATCCGCAATAAAAGATCAGGCGCGCCAGTTGCTTCCGCAATTTGCGAGCTGGCTTCTGTAAGTGTTTGCGCGCGATTCAACCTCGCCCGCGACACGAACCAGCCAAGCTTTATTTTTGTATGTCCCACGAGAAAATCCAGTGTGCCCATCATGATAAGCAAAGTACTGGTTACGGGCGTCATTTAGTGACACGCCGTTACGTTTGCGCGTGATGTTCATGTACCAACCCATAAAATCGGCGGCATCTTTGATGTTTGTTCTGCGTGCAGACCGGCTGCCCGTTGCGACTTGATATTCTTTCCAAGTGGCGTCCAAAGCTTGGGAATATCCAAGTGCACTAGATTGGCGGCCGACAGGGATAACGCCAGCGGAATAACGGAATGGTGGACGTGCGTTGCTTTTGAATTTGCTCTCTTGATAGATCACGGCCATGAGGACGTGAACCGGTACGTTCCATTTGCGTTCAGCTGCGCGAAATGCGCGCAAGTACTGAGGCTTTTCTTGGACGATAGAACATGCGTTGTCCAAATTACGTGGCGCGTTCGAGGAACCGCCACCACTGCCACCGCCGCACGAAGCGACAGCCAGAATTAATATCATTGCACCAATAGATTTTTTCATATGCCTGCCGTTTTTTATCTTCGTTTTTTGGAACACTATCTGATTTTTCGGATTTTGGAAATCACGTTTCTATAGCAAGGCCGCCAAGATTAGCGGCAATGCGCCGACAGCGATTAATGTAGATGTCACAACCAATCCGGCAACAGCATCAGAATCGGCCCCGTATTTCTCGGCCAATAGATAGGACGTCACCGCGACTGGAGTTGCGATTTGAATGACCAATACACCAAAGGCGACGTGACCTAGGGCGAAATAATCTGCCACAAGCCACGCGATCCCGGTGCATACAATCAACTTGATTAGCGACAAAACGGCGGCCTTAGCCAAGCCGCGCGGACTAAGACGGGCAACTGCAACGCCCAATGTGATCAGCATGATTGGGATCGCGATTTGCCCGATCAGGGATAGGGTGTTGGTCAGGAACAAGGGTGTTTCCCAGCCTTGCCACAAAAACAAAGCGCCCAACAACGTGGCTGCCACCAATGGCTCACGCACAACTTTGCCCAATGCGCCTTCGCCCGAAACCAGCCAGATGCCAAAGGTGAAGGACAAAATCGCCATAACAGCGAAAACTACGATCGCGTTGCTTAAGCCTGCTTCGCCAAATGCGAACAGCGCGAGGGGTAGGCCCAAATTTCCGGTGTTCCCGAAGATCAACGGTGCCATGTAGGTGCGCGTGTTGAGGCGGCCAATTTTGCAGCCCAACCAGACCGCCAATGTGACGCCAACATATGCCACGAAGGATGCAAGCGTCAGTGCGGTTAACGCGCTTGGGTCCATTTCGGCCTGCATTAGGGATACAAAAATCAAACAGGGCACTGACAGGGTCATCGCCAATTGGGTCACAAATTGAATGCGGTATTCGAAGCCCAACTTGACCCAAGTAAAACCAACGGTTGCCAAAAGGAAAACCGGAGCGACGATCTCGAGGACTGTTAAGATAAGGGCCACAGACTGTTTCCTAAAAAAAGGCTTCAATTATTGGACAAAGGTCCCTTGCAACGTCTACTAACGAGCGATAGGGGCTGCAACGTTATGCTAAGAATTCGTGCAAAATATCATTTGGGCCAAGTTGTCCGGCACAAGAAGCATCCCTTTCGGGGTGTGATATTTGACGTCGATCCTCAATTCGCAAATACGGATGATTGGTACGAGGCTATTCCTGAGGAAAGCCGCCCGATCAAGGAACAACCGTACTATCACCTTTTGGCTGAAAACGACCAAAGCTACTATGTGGCTTACGTGTCCGAACAGAACCTATTGGCTGATTATTCTGGCGAACCGGTGGATCACCCAGATATTCCCGACTTGTTTGGTCCGTTCCAAGACGGTACATATCCGCTGCATTTCCAAATGAACTAAGGTGTTCGGCGGGCCAATGGCCCACCGTTCGTTTAGTATCCTAATGCACAGCCATCTTTACGCGCATCACTGGCCCCCTCAAGCACGCCATCTTCGCGGATCAAAATCGCTTGGGCACCGCCGATTGCTGTGTCTGGAATGCTGACGTTGTGGCCTAAGTCACTTAGCTCTTGGCGCACAGCATCTGAATAGCCGCGTTCGACCTTCATATTACCTGCATCGCTAAAGGCACGTGGCGCGTCGATTGCGGTTTGAGGGTCCATCCCGAAGTCGGTTAGATTACTGGCAAAGCGCGCGTGACCATTGGGTTGATATGCACCCCCCATCACACCAAACGGCATGATCGGTTTGCCGTTCTGGCGGACCATTCCGGGAATGATGGTGTGCATCGGACGTTTGCCGCCCTTCAGCTCATTCGCGTGACCCTCTTCAAGGGTAAAGCCAGCGCCGCGGTTCTGCATTAGTATGCCGAACTTCTCAGATGCTATGCCCGATCCGAAACCGTGGAAGATGGAATAGATCAATGAAACCGCCATGCCGTCGCGATCCACCACAGTGATGTAAATGGTATCCTTATGAACGGATTCGGTTAGCGGTGCCGCAGCTTGCATCGCGCGTTTTGGATCAATCAACGCTGCCAACTTGGATGCGGTTTCTGCAGACAGCATATGGTCGACGCGCGTGGTGTGTTCTGGATCAGCCAAGAACCGATTGCGTGCGTCATAGGCCAGCTTGGAAGCCTCGGCCTCAATATGGGCACGTTGGGAGCCGAAGGGGTCCATCGACGCAATGTCAAAGTGCGACAAGATATTTAGCATCAACAACGCCGTGGCACCTTGGCCGTTTGGTGGATGCTCAACCACTTCGATGTCTTTGTAATCGCCACCGATAGGCCTTGTTTCATCACTGGCGGCATTTGCGAAATCTGCGACCGTGTGGACACCACCGGCTGCGGTAAGGCTCGACACCATGTCCTCTGCGATTTCACCTGTGTAAAACGCATCGCGACCATCTTTGGCGATACGGCGCAATACCTCTGCTTGACCCGGTGAGCGGAAAATTTGCCCAACTGTTGGCGCGATGCCATCAAACAAATACTTTTCGCGCGCAGAGCCTTGCAAAGTGCCCGCGTCATTGGCCCAGTCAAATGCGACGCGTGGTGCCACCGGAACGCCGGCATCTGCGTAATGAATGGCAGGTGCCAAAATGCGATCAAGGCCCAGCTTGCCGACCTGTTCGGAAAGATTGCAAAACGCATCGATTGCGGTCGGCACGGTTACGGCATGGGCGCTTTTCAAAGGAACAGTTGCTTGGCCCTCATTGCGCAAGGTTGCGCTGTCCAAAGCAACTGGTGCGCGGCCTGATCCGTTTATGGCATGAACTTCATCGCTGTCAGCAGGGGAATATAGGACGAAACAATCGCCACCGATCCCAGTCATCTGTGGCTCGCAGATGCCCAATAAGACGGCGCCTGCGATTGCGGCGTCCATCGCGTTGCCGCCTGCCTTTAGGATGTTAATTGCTTCTTGTGCAGCAAGGGGGTGCGACGTGGCACACATTCCATTGCTTGCAAAAACAGGGGACCGTCCGGGGAGTTGGAAATCACGCATATCGAAACCTTTGCCAATCATTTGATTAGCAACTTAGCGACGGTGAGGGGGAAGTCCACCAACAGTGGAAATAGGGGGGTAGTGCCTCGACGTAGCGAACTGGGTGGGGGCCGTGAATTCGCGACGCCGAGGGAAGCTTTATGCAGCTATAAGTAACCGTATGACCTCGATTCACGGCGTAATTGTGTTTCACCTGTGACCCTTTTGGGGAAAGTCGATTTTACCTTTTTATACCACTAGGCACTTATTTTGACGCGAATGGGCAGATGGAATGCCAATGTGTTGATGCTGCCGGTGCGCTTGTATGTGATATTTTGGGCAAACATCTTTATTAGAAACCATCCAAACCCGCCCTCAGGCAAATCCGCAAACTGAACGTTGGTGTTGGGGGCGTTGCCAATTGGTGGTTCGCCATTTGGCATTGGTTCGCCTGTATCCGTTAACGCAATGTCCAATCCATTTCCCACCAAAGTGCATTGAACCCCAATAGGCCCTGGTTCTTGGGGGTTAGGGTACCCGTGTTCCACGATGTTATTCAGCACCTCAGCCAGTACCATCTTGATACTATCGGCATCCGCAGAGTCTAGTTGCAAAGGGGCCAAGCCATCCAACAGTTTGGCCAGTGCCTTGCGCGCCGCAAATACGCCGCTGGTCACGCTGAACGTTACGCAAAAGGATACGGGCTGTGAGGACATTAGAACAAACTCCTAAACATCAAGCGGGGCGATTGCATAGTGCCTCCAATGCACCTTCCAAAGTCGCGAACAGACTGAAAACGGTATCCATTCGGGTCAGGCGAAACACCTTATCAACGGTTGGCGTTAACCCTGCCAAAGCCAATGTTCGGTCTTGTCCCATATGCTTCATTGAGGCAACAATGGCCCCCAATCCGCTAGAGTCGATAAAGTTAACTGTACTCAAATCGAGGACCACAATTTTGGGCCCATCCAAAGTTTCAGCGCGCATCGCATCTTTGAATTCGATTGCAACAGCTGCATCAATTCGGTCCTCATTCACAGACACGATCAGAACAGGGTCTACAGTTTTGGTCGATAATTCCATTTTATGCACCTATGATCGTCACCAACGCGGCCACAACTAAGCCTTAAGTCTTACCAACTCGTGTCCATGACACATAAAAATTCGGAGCACTTACTATGAAAAATGTCGTTATTGCAGGTGCTGCGCGCACGCCAATGGGTGGGTTCCAAGGTGACTTTGCACCAATGACAGCCGCGCAATTGGGTGGTGCTGCTATCAAAGCGGCCCTTGCTGGAGCGCAAACTGATACGGTGGATGAGGTTCTGATGGGCTGTGTTTTGCCAGCGGGGCAGGGTCAAGCGCCTGCGCGCCAAGCTGGATTTGAGGGTGGTTTGGGCGAAGAGGTTCCTGCCACTACACTAAACAAGATGTGCGGGTCTGGTATGAAGGCTGCGATGATAGCCTATGACCAGATTGCGCTGGGCAACACGGACGTGATGATCGCGGGCGGCATGGAAAGCATGACAAACGCGCCGTACTTGCTAGAGAAAATGCGTGGCGGTGCGCGACTTGGGCATGGCAACGTCATCGACCACATGTTCCTCGACGGTTTAGAGGACGCCTATGACAAAGGTCGCCTCATGGGCAGCTTTGCAGAGGATTGCGCCGAAGCTTTCCAATTCACCCGCGAGATCCAAGATGACTATGCGTTAGCGTCCCTATCACGCGCGATCAAAGCGCAGGGCAATGACGCCTTCGATCAAGAGATAGCACCGGTTGAGATGAAAAGCCGTAAAGGCATGGTGACCATCAGCATAGATGAACAACCTGCCAAAGCGCGCCCCGACAAAATCCCACAGTTGAAACCAGCGTTTCGTGAGGGTGGCACTGTAACGGCTGCCAATTCATCTTCCATTTCTGATGGGGCTGCCGCATTGGTTCTGGCCGCGCAAGACGTCGCACAAGCCAAAGGTATGACCATTCGTGCGCACATTAAGGGGCACGCCAGCCACGCTCAGGCTCCCAGCCTGTTCACCACGGCCCCAGTACCAGCGGCGCAAAAACTGCTTGAGCAAATTGGCTGGTCCAAGGATG
>JAGSGK010000232.1 GCA_023955215.1 Paracoccaceae bacterium | reverse complement strand
GAGGGACTTGAGCAGTTGCGGTTTATGGAGAATGGGCGTTCAGTCCGTTGCACCGAAGTTCAGGCAAAAGGACGTCAGTTCTGGGAGCTAAACAATCCAGAAGATGTCCCATTGATTGAGGCTATGATGGCTGAAATGGGACTGGATTAATGCCCTGTTCGGTCAGTGTTGTGGTTGTCAGCCGCGACCGGCCGGACGCGTTGTATCTGTGTGTGTTGGGCCTTTCTCAGGTCCAGTACAATGCCTTTGAAATTGTGGTTGTTGCAGATGAAATATGCGCACGGCCATTGGGCGTTGGTTCTGGATCCCGATGAATTCTTGGTCTACCCATTCTGCGATACACGGCCGCTGCGGGCTTTGACGGATTGGTTGGATGCTTCCAGTATCAAGTCGTTTAGTGCGATGCTGTTAGACATGTATCCCAAGGGTCGGTTGGATGAGAACCCATATCAAGCAGGGCAAAATCCGTTAGAAATAGCGAATTGGTTTGATAGTGGAAATTACACCATGTCCCGCAATAAGCGGTTTGGGAATTTGTGGATTCAGGGTGGGCCGCGGGCTCGAATGTTCTTTCGGGATGCACCAGAAAAAGCACCAGCATTAAATAAAATTCCTTTGGTAAAATGGGATCGCAGATATGCTTATGTCAGCTCGACCCACATGCTTTTGCCACGGGGATTAAATCAGGTTTATGATGAATGGGGCGGTGAAAAAGCGAGTGGCGTTTTACTGCATACCAAATTTATCGATACCTTCTCTGCGAAGGCAGCGGAGGAACTGAGTCGTGGTCAGCACTATTCAGCTTCTGTTGAGTATAAAGCCTATGCTGAAAGCATGAAGGACGACCCAGAGCTTTGGTGCAAATGGTCTGAAAAATACATCAATTGGCGTCAACTTGAGATCCTAGGTCTAATGTCTAAAGGAAACTGGGCATGAGCGTCGGAATCGTCATGCTGGTTCACACTGCTCTTGATCGGGCGGAACAGGCTGCGCGCCACTGGGCGGCTGGTGGGTGTCCTGTTGTAATCCACGTCGATAAATCTGTTGAGCGTGCGACTTACAACAAGTTTTGCGCCGCATTGGCGGATGTTCCACACGTAGAGTTTTCTGGGCGCTATCGCTGCGAATGGGGGACTTGGGAACTTGTTGCGGCATCCCAAACGGCATCTGAACATATGCTGGAGAAATTCCCGTTTGTTCGCCATGTCTTTCTTGCCTCCGGTTCGTGTTTGCCTTTGCGCCCCGTCGAAGAGTTGATCGAATACCTCGAAGAACGCCCACGCACCGATTTTATTGAGAGCGCAACTACGGCGGATGTGCCGTGGACTGTGGGTGGTTTAGATCACGAGCGGTTTGTTTTGAGATTTCCGTTTTCATGGAAGAACAACCGGTTTCTGTTTGACAAGTATGTGCAATTCCAACGGCTTTTTCGGCTCAAGCGGCGTATCCCCAATGGGCTCGTTCCACACATGGGAAGCCAGTGGTGGTGTCTGACACGACAAACATTATCTGCGATTTTACAGGATCCTGATCGGGCCGATTACGACCGATATTTCAAACAGGTGTGGATTCCTGATGAAAGCTATTTTCAGACATTGGCGCGCCAATATTCGACCAATATAGAAAGTCGCTCACTCACTCTGAGTAAGTTCGATTTCCAAGGTAAGCCGCATATCTTTTATGATGATCACCTTCAGCTTTTGCGTCGATCAGACTGCTTTGTTGCTCGCAAGATCTGGCCGCATGCAAACCGCCTTTACGAGGCGTTCTTAACCGATATTGCAGGTGCGATGAAACGAACAGAGCCAAACCCAGGAAAGATTGACAGAATTTTTGCCAAGGCAGTTGAACGTCGTACCCGTGGTCGTCCGGGTCTGTATATGCAAAGCCGTTTCCCAAACGAAGATTGGGAAAATGGTGTAACTGCTGCACCGTATTCGGTGTTCCATGGCTTTACCGAGTTGTTTGAGAATTTTGAGCCATGGTTGTCCAAGGCGACAGGGGCCCGTGTGCATGGGCACCTTATGGCCCCTGATCGTGTACATTACGCGGACGGGCATCAAACGATCCACGGTGCGCTAAGTGATAGTGCTGCGGTGCGTGACTACAATCCCGGAGCGTTTCTGACCAATCTCATTTGGAATACACGTGGTGAACGTCAGTGCTTCCAATTTGGGCCGGGAGATAACCAAGACGCGAGTTGGCGTATTGCGAAAGACCACAATGCGCAGATCTCGGTTATTAGTGGCGCGTGGGCTGTTCCATTGTTCAAGTCAAATTTGAACTTTATCGATATTCGGAAAAAAGCTGCGGCACTTCAAAAAATTGAAAATGATCAACTGAAAGTTCTGAGGTCCCCTTCTCTAGAGCACGTGTTCGCATTTGGACTATGGCTGAATTTATTGAGGCACCTATGGAGCCGCTGCAGGGTATTTTGGACGAGATTGGTCCAACCCAAACACGCCGTTTGTCAGAAGTCCCTAAGATGATAGACTTGAGTGGCTTTGGGCAATTCCTACAAAATCTCAAAAACCAAGGTATGCACCCTCATTTGATGGGCGATTTCCCTGTAGAGCGAGGTGGTGAATCATTGAATGCGCCGGCTCGAAAACCTTATCTGGTACAGTAATTTATGACCAATTTTGACTATTTTGTTGTCTTTGCTGAAATGCGGACGGGCTCCAATTTCCTTGAATCGAACCTAAATGCATTTGATGGTATCGAATGTCATGGTGAGGCGTTTAATCCTCATTTCATTGGATATCCAAAAACTACAGAGATCCTTGGTATTTCACAGGAAACGCGGGATGCAGATCCACAGACGTTATTGCGAAATATCAAACATCAGGCTTCTGGCATTGGTGGATTTCGATATTTCCACGACCATGATCCCCGCATTTTGGATCAATGTTTGGCCGATCCAAAATGTGCAAAGATCATTTTGACTAGAAACCCAGTCGACAGCTATGTGTCTTGGAAAATTGCAAAAGAAACAGGGCAGTGGAAGCTGACTGACTCGAAATCACGCAAGGACGGTCAAGCTACTTTCGAAGATGATGAGTTTACCGCACACCTAGAGGCCTTACAGGCCTTTCAGGTCACACTTCTAAATACGCTTCAAGCCGCCGGTCAAACCGCTTTTATGTGTCATATGAAGACCTGCAAAGCGTTGAAGTCATGAACGGTATGGCCCGCTATTTGGGTGTTAAAGCTGAACTTGAAAGTTTGGATAAAAGCCTAAAAAAACAAAACCCCAGCCCAACTTCTGAAAAGGTCAGGAATTTTGATGAGATGGAACATGCGTTATCGGGGCTCGACCGGTTCAATTTGAATCGCACTCCGAATTTCGAACCACGGCGAGGCCCAAGCATCCCTACATATGTGGCAGCCCCACAATCTGGGTTGATGTACCTTCCGATGCGCGGCGGTCCTGAGGCCCGGATATTAGATTGGCTTGCCCAGGTTGATGGTGGTAAGCGATCTGATCTGTTGAAGAAGTTCTCACAAAAAGACCTCCGTCAGTGGAAGCGTAAGCACACAGAGCACCGAAGCTTTACAGTTTTGCGCCATCCGGTTGCACGGGCGCATTTTGCCATCACATTCTAAATACTGGCCAAGGTGGGTATGCGGGGCTTCGTCAAACATTACGCCGTCGCTATGGTTTGCCGATTCCCGAAGAGATGCCAGACGCAGGCTATGATCTTGCTGCGCACCGGACCGCATTTTTGGCCTTTCTAGCCTTCTTAAAGGGAAACTTGTCGGGGCAGACGGCCATCCGTATTGATGCGACGTGGTGTACGCAGGCGCAGTCGTTACAGGGTTTTGGTGAGTTTGCATTGCCAGATCGCGTGATACGTGAATCTGATCTTGAAGTTGAGCTATCTCAATTGTTGGTTCAGCTTGGACACAACACACCAGTTGATTTGGGTAAACCCAATGCAGACAGTCCATTTGATCTGTCCGAAATTTACGACACTGAAATCGAAGCCGCAGCACAAAGCGCCTACCAACGCGACTACATGATGTTTGGTTTTGATAGCTGGGGATAGGTTATGCGTTAGGCGGCGAAAGCTAAGCTGCTTGGCTTCTTTGGGTTTCTGCCAAGATTGCATAGATTGTTGTCGGATCAGGGTTGGCGCGTAGTTTTGCGCGTATTGATGCATCGCGAAGAGTGCGGGAAACCAGTGCCAGCGCCTTTAGATGTTCTACACCCGCATTGAGTGGGGCAAACAGGCTAAAGGCAATGTCGACGGGTTGGCGATCGACGGCATCAAATTCTACTGGCCGATCCAAAAGTACAAAAGCACCAACGACCGAATCAAGCCCCTCGACTCTGGCGTGAGGCAATGCAACGCCGTTGCCGACACCAGTCGGGCCCAAGCCTTCACGTGCGAGCAAAGATTCGACGACCATACCAGCGTCGAGTTCATAGACTCCACTGACCAGATCGCCGATTTCATGCAACAGACGTTTCTTGCTGGAGGCGGCAGTCAATACCTTGACAGCCTCCGGCCTTAGAAGTTTCGCAAAATCCATTCTGCTCGCACTTTATTCTAGGCGTGTTTCTCGCCGATTAATCTTTAAGGGTCGATCCACCCGATGTTGCCGTCATCACGACGATACACCACGTTTACCCCATCTTTATTCTCGTTGCGGAAAACCAATACGGGTGCTCCGGCCAATTCCATCTGCATGACCGCCTCACCAACGGAAAGGGATGGGATTTTTGCTTCCATCTCTGCCACGATAATGGGCTGCAGTGTTTCAGGTTCCGACTGCTCAGCACCATCATCTGATGCGAGGATATAGGAGGAACCACCGAAAAGTTCAACCGGTTGAGTCCTATCTTTGTGATGATCTTTCAGGCGTCGTTTGTATCGCCTTAGTTGCTTTTCCATCTTCGCGCAGCATGAATTGAACGCGGCATAAATCTCAGTGTCTTTTGCTTTGGCAGTCGCGGTCAATCCTGTAGATAAATGGACCGTCGCCTCACATGCGAATTCATGTGCAGATTTCGAAAATACGACCAATGCGTCGGTCGGACGTTCTGCGTATTTCTGGACGACTTCATCCAGTTCAGTCCTAACATGAGTTTGCAAGGACATTCCGATGTCGATTTGTTTACCGCTAATTTGATACCGCATTATTTCTCCTTCAAAATGGACGAAACGACCAATATCTTAGGAACCCTAAGAAGGGATGAGGATAGTGGTGGTT
>JAGSGK010000164.1 GCA_023955215.1 Paracoccaceae bacterium | reverse complement strand
TATGCACAGTTCCTAAGTGACCAAACGGGCATCCCAGCAGATTTGATTTATGTCATCCAAGGCGATAGCGATCTGATCACAAAGGGTGGTGGCACGGGCGGATCGCGTTCTGTCACAGTGCAAAACAATGCAACGTTGGTGACCGTTGCGACGATGACAGAAAAATTCACCGCATTCTTGTCCGATGAAATGGGCGTTGATGCTGCTGAGATCAGTTTTGATGATGAACGCTTCCGTGCTGAGGGATCAAACCTGACGCCAACTATGCTAGAGGTCGCGGATATGGCGCGCACGGCTGGGCGCACTGATCTGCTTGAGCACGAAGAGCACGTGAAACTAGAGGCGCGCAGCTTTCCAAATGGCGCACATGTTTGCGAAGTCGTGATTGATCCCGACACGGGTGTTGTCACCACTGATCGCTATTTCGTGGTCGATGATTTTGGGAACCTGATCAATCCTGTACTGGCCGAAGGCCAAGTTCACGGTGGTGTCGTTCAAGGTATCGGGCAGGCTCTGACAGAACACGTCGTCTATGATGAAGACGGGCAGTTGCTCACCGCGACCTTTATGGATTATGCCATGCCTCGTGCAGATGATGTGCCGCAGATTAGTTTCACTTCGGTTCCTGTTCCCTCGACGGCCAATATTATGGGCATGAAGGGGTGCGGCGAAGCCGGGACTGTGGGGGCTTTGGCAGCTGTCGCAAATGCTGTTCAAGATGCGCTGTGGGATCGCGGGGTCCGACAGGCGGATATGCCTTTCACCCCGCACAAAGTTTGGGAACTGCTGCGAGATGCGTCTGTCGTCACTAAATAAACGTATCACGCGGTGGCTGATGGCCCGTTTTGGACGGGCCACACCAGAGGTTTTGCCACGCAAACGTGGATTAACGACCCATGTTATTATCATGGACGGTACCATGTCCACGTTGGCAGAAGGGCATGAGACCAATGCAGGTCTTAGCTATAAAATGCTGGCCGAACTGGACGGTGACATTTCGGTTTTTTATGAACACGGATTGCAGTGGTCCAGTTGGCGTCGCCCCGGCGACGTGCTGATGGGGCGTGGTATCAATCACCAAATCCGCCGTGCTTATGGCTACCTCGCGTCGCGCTATCGAACGGGCGACAAGGTTATCTTGCTAGGTTTTTCACGTGGTGCCTATGCTGTTCGTTCACTGGCAGGTGTGATTGACATGGTGGGATTGTTGCACAGCAATCAAGCGATCCAACGTCGAATTCGTGATGCATATCGGCATTATCGCCGTGCCCCGCAAAGCGGTTCAGCCAAGCGGTTCAGTAAGGCGTACTGCCACTCTGAAGTGAAAATAGAAATGATTGGTGTCTGGGATACCGTAAAATCATTGGGTTTGAACGCGCCAGTGCTGTGGCGCTTCAGTGTCGCCAAACATGCATTTCACAGTCACGCATTGGGACCATCTGTTCAAAATGGATATCATGCGCTGGCCCATGATGAGACACGTGTGGTGTACAGCCCCGTATTGTGGACCACGAACGACAGTTGGACTGGCCATATGGAACAGATGTGGTTTCGTGGCGCGCATGGGGATGTTGGTGGGGAGCTTGGCGGTATGCCGCAGGTGCGCCCACTTTCAAATATCCCACTGGTTTGGATGTTGGAAAAGGCTGTTAAACACGGACTGGCTTTACCGACAGGTTGGCAGGATCGCTTTGCACAAGATCCCAAAGCCCCTGCGCGCGGCACTTGGACCGGCTATAGCCGCGTCTTTATCAATCGCAAGTCTCGTATTATTGGTGCTGACCCGTCTGAGGCAATTCATCCAAGTGTTGCACAGGCCCCAGCCGAAGAACCCGCGCTTTGGTATAAATTGCTTTCAAAACTCCGCGGTTAGGGTTTGTTGATCGACATGATGATGCATGTCGTTGAACCGGTGGCATATAGTTTACCATCGACCACCCCCCGAATTTCACCAGAAGCCACGCCAGTTGAGCGTCCTGCGTGATCAACTGTGCCGATACAATCAATCGCCATGCCCAATGGGATGGGGCGGGTGATGTTAATTTTGTATTCTAGAGTAGTGTAGACAGAGCCGCGCGGCACGCGTGTCATGACGGCGCAAGCCATAGCGCTATCTAGCAATGTTCCATACCAACCACCGTGAACCGTGCCCATTGGGTTGGTCACGTTGAATTCTGGAACGCCGCGAAATACCACGCGGCCGTCCGATACTTCGAACAACGAATATCCCATCGTGTCACCAATAGGTGGTCCAGGGTGTGCGCCGTCCAAAATACCTTGCATGAATTCCAAGCCAGACATGGCCAAGATTTCATCCAATTTAAGCAGATCAGCAGGTGTTTGCGCGCGTGTAACCATTGGTGTCTCCATCGGGCGTTTCGCTACCTTAACGCTAAAAACCCGTTTGGATCACAGCAAGTGTTACGCCACGTTGCGAATGCTATGGGACTGCGTGACCCCCAAAGCATGGCACACATCGCGCGTTAGGTCGGGACGGTTGAGTGTATAAAAGTGCAAGTCGCTAACACCCTCATTCAGTAGATCATCACACAACTCTGTGCATTGCGCGACTGACAAAAGGTCCAACCGGCCATCGCGCGTGGCTTTGTCAAAGGTCTGGGCCAGCTCGTCAGGAATGTACGTACCGCATTTTTGGGCAAACTTGCGGGCGCTGTTCCAGTTTGTGATGGGTAAAATCCCAGGTGTGATTGGAGCTGTGATCCCAGCATCCGCGCAAGCATCGCGGAAGCGAAGGAAGCCATCAGCCTCAAAGAAGAATTGGGTCAATGCCTCACAGGCACCTGCGTCGATCTTGGCCTTCAGCCAATCTATGTTTTGCTTGGAGGATGCCGCGTCTGGATGAACATCAGGGTACGCGCCAACGCGGATATTGAAACGGTCCGTATTTGCAAGGGCCGTGATCAAGGCACAGCTGTCTTCGAAGCCATCAGCGTGCGGCCTGAATTCGGTGTCGCCTTTGGACGGATCTCCGCGCAATGCTACGATATCAGTAATTCCTGCATCCGCAAATTTATTGGCCGTATTCATAACGTCGTCTTTGGACGCGCCCACACATGTGAGGTGGGCCGCAACGCGGTGGCCTGATGTGCGGTGCAGCGTTTCAGCCGCATCATGAGTTAGATGTTGATCAGAACCGCCAGCACCATAAGTCACGGAAAAGAAGCGTGGGCCAAGAGGAGCGAGAACCTGCGCTGTGTCCCATAGCCGGAAGGAGGCATCGATGGATTTCGGGGGGAACACTTCAAACGAAACGGATGGCACAGGCATTGGTCTCTCCTTTTTTGCTCTTGTCGCAGAAATCAAAACATGAGACAAATTCATAACTTTCAAGATAATTATGAGTTTCGTATGCATATCGAGTTTCGTCACCTCCGCACGATCAAAGCAATCCATGAAGCGGGTGGGCTGGCAAAGGCCGCTGATCTGTTGAACACAACACAAAGTGCGCTGAGCCATCAGGTGAAGGGACTTGAGGATCAAGCAGGGGTTGAACTGTTCGTGCGCCGCTCAAAGCCGCTCAAACTATCGGCTGCTGGGACACGTCTGCTGCGATTGGCAGAACAGGTTTTGCCGCAAATCGAAGCAACAGTGGCAGAGTTCACCGGTTTACGTGATGGTCATTCTGGCCGCATGCACATCGCGATTGAGTGCCATGCATGTTTTGAATGGTTGTTTCCAGTTTTGGAACACTTTCGCCGGGATTGGGCGGACGTAGATGTCGATATTCGGCCCGGCCTCGCTTTTGACGCGTTGCCCGCTTTGATGAAAGAAGAGGTTGATCTGGTTGTGTCGTCGGACCCCGAAGACATTGCAGGGGTCGAGTTTATCGAGCTATTTGATTATGCGCCGGTCTTTGTTGCATCCAAGGATCATCCGCTGGCCCAAAAAGAGTATATTGAGGCTGCAGACTTTCGGGGGGAGACACTCATAACTTACCCGGTTGAACGGTCTCGATTAGATATTTTTAGCCAACTTTTGATCCCAGCTAAGGTAGAGCCCGCAGCAGTCCGTCAAGCGGAGCTCACGGCAGTGATTTTGCTATTGGTCGCATCCAATCGGGGCGTTTCGGTGCTGCCAGATTGGGTCGTGCGCGAGGTTAAATACAGCTCTGATTATGTGACGCGACCTTTGACCAAGAATGGGCTAACACGTCGCCTCTACGCCGCGATCCGCAGCGAGGAACGCGACAAGCCGTATATGCAGCGCTTGATTGAATTAGCACGAATTGAAGCGCGCAAACTGCAGGATGCTTAGACGAATATCATAACCACTGTGGCCGCCATGAGAGCGGCCATTGTTGTCATGAAAATGCGCCAAACCTTTGGATCGTTGAGGGTCGACGATAGCATATGCCCAATGCTGGTCCAAAACAGGCAAACGGCCAAGTTGATTGTGCTGAAGGCGATAAACAATCGCAAGGCTTCAAGCGGTGTAGATAGGCCGATACCAAAGCCGGCAGATGCAGCAAGGGCGATGGCCCAAACCTTTGGGTTGATCGCCTGAAACATGATCGCCTCGTGAAAGCGAAAGGGGCGACCACGATCGTCGGATTTGGCGACGCGTCCTGCTTGGGCCGTTCGAATAGCCAGCCATAAAATCCATAGTGCCGCAATGACCTGACAGGTGAACTTCAAGGTTGGCACGGCGAGTAGAATAGTCCCTAAACCTAGACCACTGATTGCACCCAGCAGTCCTGTTCCAATTGGCACGCCTAGCAGATGTGGCAGTGTCGCGTGAAAGCCAAAGCGCGCACCAGATGCCGTCAACATCACGACATTTGGGCCGGGCGAAAATAACCCAACAAAAACGAAGAGGATAAGGGGAAATGATGCACTCATGCAGGTGATACGACGCGACGAAACCTGCAATGTAAAGGTAGATTAAATGCTCAGATTAGTCATCTCAGTTATGTGGTCGTTCTAAAGACCCACCTTAGCGCACCTTTTCAGGTGGCGTTCACCGCGCTTCCCTCTTGGCAAGTGCCAATGTAGGGCGTATAGCGCGGGCTTAATCCTCACTGGAGTACCCGCCATGATCGGCAGCGCAAACCTTAATATCATGATTAAAGCCGCCCGTAAGGCCGGCCGTTCCTTGGTCAAAGACTTTCGCGAAGTTGAAAACCTTCAGGTTTCCAGAAAGGGTGCTGGTGACTTTGTCAGCAAAGCTGATATCGCCGCCGAGAAGGTTCTTAAAGAGGAATTGATGGGTGCGCGCCCGACTTACGGCTGGTTGGCTGAAGAGGGTGGCGAGGAAGAGGGGGCCGACCCGACACGCCGCTGGATCGTTGACCCACTTGATGGCACCACTAACTTTTTACACGGCCTTCCACACTGGGCTGTTTCTATTGCGTTAGAACACAAAGGCCAAATCGTTGCAGGTGTCGTATTTGACCCAGCGAAAGACGAGATGTTCGTTGCTGAAAAAGGTGCTGGCGCTTGGATGAACGACACGCGTATGCGCGTGTCCGGTCGTCACAAGATGATCGATTCTGTTTTTGCGACAGGCCTACCATTTGCTGGCCGCTCTGATTTGCCACTGACTTTGCGCGAACTGGCCCACTTGATGCCAGTCGTTGCTGGGGTGCGTCGCTGGGGCGCTGCATCGCTAGATTTGGCTTATGTCGCAGCAGGTCGTTATGATGGGTATTGGGAGCGTCGTTTGCAATCATGGGACCTCGCTGCGGGTTCGTTGATTGTGCGTGAAGCGGGTGGTTTGGTTGAACCGCTAACCCCTAATGGTAACATTGTGGAAGATGGTGAAATCATCTGCGCAAACGAACCATTGTTTGAACAGCTGGCGAAAATTGTGCGCCAGTAAGTACTGAGATAGAGATTTTTAGGGGCCTCGCGTTTTGCGAGGCCTTTTTTGTTTGGGGCGCTGCCCCCGCCGCGCGATGCGCGCCTCCCCCGGAGTTTATTGGGCAAGATGAAGTTTGGGCTAGCGCCTAACCCTTGGAATGCGACTGTTTGTATAGACGGTTTCGGGGTGGGGTGGATGGTATTCGTTGCTATGCCAGAATTTTGTTCCGCCGCATTTGATCCATGTGGGTATGGCGCAGATAAGGCCTGCGATGAAGCCTCCTGCGTGTGCCCAGTAGGCAACGCCCCCTGTTTCAGGGTTGGATCCAATTCCGCCTAGGAATTGCATTGCGAACCAAATCATCAGTACAATCCATGCGGGGATTGGGAAGATGCGGAAGAAGACGATGAGGATCAATAGGATATCGACTTTAGCTTTGGGGTAGAGCAGGAGGTAGCCGCCCATAACGCCAGCGATAGCCCCTGAGGCACCTACTGTCGGTACGCCGGAATAGGGCGCTGAGACATAATGGATGAGGCCCGCGGCGAACCCTGTGAGGAGGTAGAAACCAAGGTAGGGCAAGTGTCCCATTTCATCTTCGATATTGTCCCCGAAAATCCAAAGGAAAAGCATGTTGCCAGCAAGATGCATCCAGCCGCCGTGCAAGAACATCGATGAAAATAAAGTGAAGTAACCTTCGCCTGCGCTGATCCGTTCGGGGACCATCCCCCAAGTTACGTAGATGTGGTTGATCGTCGAGATATCTGAAAAAGCCCCGGCATAGCTTAAGAATATCCCAATATTAGCCGCCATGAGCATGTAGGTGACAAAAGGCAAACGCCCCGACGGATTATGATCGCGAATAGGTAACATCCCGCCAAGCTGAGGCTTTGGCGGGAT
>JAGSGK010000149.1 GCA_023955215.1 Paracoccaceae bacterium | reverse complement strand
CGGTTCAAACACAGCTGCTGATGGCGATTGGGCTGCTAAAGCTGTTTACTCAGCTAACGGTGTAACAGTTACTGCTGTGACTAACAGCGGCAGCGAGTATGACGCAACTGTAGCATACGCAGTTAACGACATGATCACAGCGTCTGTAAACTATGACTCAAACGGCCAAACAACTTCTGAAACCATCGTTAAAGTTGCTTACTCAAACGCTGGTGTAACTGCTCACCTAGCACTTGCTGACGACGACGATGATCAGTGGGAGCTTGGCCTAGGCTACGCAGCAAACGGCTTGTCTATCGCAGCAGTATTTGCTGAAAACGACGGTGCAGCTGTAGCTGGTACAGAATCTGACATCACAGCGTCTTACGACCTAGGTGGCGGCATGTCTATCAATGCAGCGACTAACGAATCTGGTGCATTCTTCATCGGTTCAAAAATGACATTCTAATCTTTGGATTAGTTTGACTAAGGAAGAGCGCGCCCAAAAGGCGCGCTCTTTTCTTTTGTGAGGTGCCCAATTAGTTTTGGGGTACCTCCCAGTTCGAGAGTGTTCTGAGCCACGTCCACTCTGCGTTAAAAATGACGCCCATGCTTTATCATCCGTTTGACCACGATTCAGGGTGGTCCAAATGTGGCGAAGCATTTTATACAATCACAATTGTTGAATTTGGAGTTCCCGATGGCATTGGCTGATATTTCTGAACGTATTGCAAACGCTGAACTGGCTGCAGGCCGTGATGCGGGTTCTGTGCAGTTGATTGCTGTAAGCAAGGTCCAGCCGAACGAGCGTGTCGCTTCTGTCTTGGAAGAGGGCCATCGCTGTTTCGGCGAAAACAAGGTGCAGGAAGCTGGCGGCAAGTGGCCCGATTTTCGCGAAACCTATGACGGCGTTGATCTTCATTTGATTGGTCCGCTGCAATCCAACAAAGCGCGCCAAGCGTTTGAGTTGTTTCAAAGCATTCACACATTGGATCGGCCCAAGTTGGCGACGACCTTTGCCCGTCTGGCCCAAGAGATGGGGTATTGCCCCGATATGTTCATTCAGGTGAACACAGGTGAAGAGCCCCAGAAAGCAGGCGTGATGCCCCGTGAGGTGGATGCGTTTGTGGCTGAGTGTGTCAGTCTTGATCTGCCTGTGAAGGGGCTGATGTGCATTCCCCCTGTTGAGGAAGAGGCGAGCCTGCATTTTGCGTTGCTGGCTAAGATGGCCAAACGCAATGGGTTAAGCTGTCTATCCATGGGAATGAGCAGTGATTTTGAACGTGCGATTTCCTTTGGTGCGACACATATCCGCGTTGGCTCTGCGATCTTTGGGGATCGTGTGCCTAACTAGGCATGGCTACCTGACGATCAGCCGTGTGTCAGGCGTGATACTGCGTGCAATTGCGTGCAGGTGGTCACGCCGAAACGCGATGCACCCTTCTGTTGGATATCCAGAACGCCTGTATTGGTGGATAAAGATTGCGGATCCTTTGCCAGCTTCGGCATGGGGCCAGTTCCAATCGGTCAAGATCACCAGATCATATAGTGGATCAGACCTGCGCAGCTTTTCGTGGCTGTGCGCATAGGGGCGTTTTACATGATGATTGTAATGCACATCATTGGCATCATCAGACCACAGATCGTTAGGCCCTATGGATTTCGCCCAGCGGTTTGGTTTTGGGATCCGATCAGGGCGGTATAGCATTCCAACGATCCGGTGAGTGCCGCGCGGTGTTGCACCGTCGCCTTCGCGCTTGTCTGATTTGATACCACCTTTGCCGGTGGTGCAGGGATACCTGCGCCCCAAATACCGGACCCCATAACGGGTCAGAACAAGGTCACTTGGGGTCACAAGAGATGTCCAGATTTTGCAGCTTTGGTTGCTAGATAGGCGGTGTTGTGGGCGTTCTCACCCACCTTCAGTGGGACGCGTTCAGACACGGTGACACCGCTTGCGTTCATCATATCCACTTTATTGGGATTGTTGGTCAGGAGTCTTACCGAGTTAAATCCCATCGATTTGAGGATGTCCGCACCAAGGCGGAAATCGCGTTCGTCGTCTTCAAAACCCAGACGGTGATTGGCCTCGACCGTGTCAAAACCTTGATCCTGTAGGGAATAGGCGCGTATCTTGTTGGCTAGGCCAATGCCGCGTCCCTCTTGATTGAGGTAAAGCAGAATGCCTGCACCTTCCGCTCCCATTTGCGCCAGTGCGCCGCGTAGCTGTGGGCCGCAATCACACTTGAGGCTGCCCATCAGATCACCTGTGAAGCAGGCGGAGTGAAGACGTGCCAGAACCGGTTCGCTGCGATCGGGGCGGCCAATTTCGATGGCGTAATGTTCTTCGCCGCCATCCTCGGGGCGATAGATATGGAGGCGACCCGCTTCGGACACGTCCATCGGCAGGCGGGCCTGGACCACGGGATGCAGCGGACTGGTGGCCCCAAGATGTTGCCGTGCAAGGTCTAGTGGGACAATTGTTAGGCCGTGTGTTGTCGCGAATTGCGCTGCGTGGTCCAGCGTTAGAACAACGGCACTTGGCAGTAAACGGGCGGATTTTATGATCGCTAAGGCAGCGCGATGGGGCGCGGCGTCACCTGTGCGGGCAGACGTAAATGGGCCCTTCATCGGGGCGTTCAGGTCATCTGCGGGATCAGCAATGGATTGCACCAAAGCGAGCGTGGCATCCTGTGGCAATAAGATTCGCGCCAAATCACCGTCATAGGCGCGCGCCTTTAAGGTTTCAGCGCGGCGCGATGTGATGGCGAGAACGGGTTCGCCGCCCAAAGTGTGAAGGTCGCTTAGGCGTGCGGCGCTCAATGTTTCGGTTGCCATAACCAGAACGGAAGTGTCACCAGACAGCACAACAGGCACGCCCATACGCAGGTCTGCGCGGGCGCGAGCTAACCGCTCGATGATGGTTGGGGCGAACGCCATGTTACAACTTTCTCTCGTGTCACGGGGCATATCTATGTCAAAGTGATCTGAATTGAAACAATTGCCCGTGTTCCCACACGAGGGCGTGAAACGAACGCGGAAAATCTTGCTGTCTGGGCTGATAAAGCCCATCTAAGATGCAACACAAGGAAAAGTATCGATGGCACAAATGAAAAGAATCCTACTGGTAGATGATGATGAGGACCTGCGTGAAGCGTTGGGCGAACAGTTGTTGATGACCGAAGATTTCGATGTCTTTGAAGCAGCCAATGGCAGTGACGCTATGGAAAAGGTCAAAGGCGAACTGTACGATTTGATCGTTTTGGACGTTGGATTGCCTGATACAGATGGCCGTGAATTGTGCCGTTTGATGCGCAAACAAGGCGTAAAATGCCCTGTTCTGATGTTAACTGGGCATGATGGCGATTCAGATACAATCTTGGGTCTGGATGCGGGTGCGAATGATTACGTGACCAAGCCGTTCAAATTCCCTGTTTTGTTGGCACGCATGCGTGCGCAATTGCGCCAGCACGAGCAATCAGAAGATGCAATTTTCACGCTTGGCCCATACACGTTTAAGCCAGCGATGAAGATGTTGATCACGGAAGACGAACGTAAAATCCGTCTGACCGAGAAAGAAACAAACATCCTGAAGTTTCTATACCGCTCAACAGAAGGTGTGGTTCCGCGTGATATCTTGCTGCACGAAGTGTGGGGCTACAATGCTGGTGTTACGACTCACACGCTTGAGACACATATTTACCGCCTACGCCAAAAGATCGAACCTGATCCCTCTAATGTTCGCCTCTTGGTCACGGAATCTGGCGGTTATCGTTTGATGTCCTAAACAGTTCCCGCGGCACGTTCGGGCTAAAACGTGCACCTCCCAAAACTGGGCCGGACCTTTGTGTCCGGTCTTTTTGCGTTAAATGGTTAGGCAGATGACGTCAGGTTTCGGATGGTATCCCGTGATGTCTGTCGGCATTGTTGGTTCAAATAATCCAAGGACAGCGTGATGAAAAAAGCGATATATGAAGAGTTTGGCAACCCGGTCGAAGTGCTCAAAGTGGTGGAAGAACCGCAAGCGGTCTTGAAGGATGGGCAGGCCCGCGTTGATGTGTTGCGTGCGCCGATCAATCCAAGCGATTTGATCCAAATTTCTGGAAACTACGGCGTGCGTCCACCGCTGCCTGCCACTGCAGGGAATGAGGGATTGGGCCGCGTTGTTGAGGTGAATGGTGCAGGTATCGCCGTGGGTCAGTTGGTGCTATTGCCTGCTGGCGTTGGCACGTGGGTTATGGAAATCGTGGCTGACATTCGTCATTTGATCCCGATGCCGGAAGGCGATTTGGATCAATTGTGCATGCTGATGGTCAATCCGGCGACAGCGCAACTTTTGCTGGCTGAGTTCGTTGATCTGAAAGCAGGCGATTGGATGATCCAATCGGCTGCAAACTCTGCTGTTGGTGTTTACCTTGTTCAACTGGCCAAAGCGCGCGGCGTAAATGTGGTGAGTGTCGTGCGCCGCGAAACCGCCGTGGCCGATTTGAAAGCTGTTGGTGCGGATGTTGTGATCATCGATAGCCCTGATTTGGCGAGAGACGTTAAGGCGGCAACTGGTGCCAAGATGAAGCTGGCTGTTGATGCGGTGGCCGGTGAAACCGCGGGGCGTTTGGCGGATACGCTGGAACGTGGCGGGACCTTGGTCAATTATGGTGGGATGTCCAATCAGCCCTCTGCCCTTGGGGCTGGCGCGCTGATTTTTAACGATATCATCGTGCGTGGGTTCTGGTTGGTTTTGTGGTTTGAAAAAGCCACGAAAGAGGAACGCATGGGTGTTTATGCTGCGCTAACGGCGGCGGTTGCGAAGGGCGAACTACATGCCCCTATCGATAAGGTCTTTGCCTTGGACGAAATCGCAGAGGCGGCCCGTTACTCATGGGCTGGCGGACGCAGTGGCAAGGTGCTTATTGCCCCCAACGGCATCTAATTGATTATGGCGTTCAGGTCGTGGGCGGCGTAAGTTGCCCACAATTACAGCCTGAAGGGACGCGATATGTCATTTACCCTAGCCACTTGGAACATCAATTCAGTCCGCCTGCGCGAGCCAATTGTGCTGAAGCTTTTGCAAGAGCAGGGACCGGATGTGCTGTGCCTTCAAGAATGCAAAAGCCCTGTGGATTTGATCCCGATGGAGGGCTTTGCTGAGGCTGGATATCCTTATTTCGTTGCTCGTGGTCAGAAGGGTTATAACGGCGTTATGATCTTGTCCAAGATGCCGATTGAGGAAGTGGCTGCTGAGGATTTCGCATCACTTGGTCATGCGCGTCACATTGCTGGACGTCTTGAAAACGGCGTAACGATCCATAACTTTTACGTCCCTGCGGGGGGTGACAAGCCTGATCGCGAAGTGAACGAAAAGTTTGGTCAAAAGTTGGATTACCTGACTGAGATGCGCGATTGGTTCAAGGTAAACAAACCTAAGAAGTCTATCCTTGTGGGCGATTTGAACATTGCTCCGCTGCCTCACGATGTTTGGGATCACAAAAAGATGCTGAAGATCGTTAGTCACACGCAGGTTGAGGTCGACCACTTTAATGATGTGATGGCTGCGGGTGATTGGATCGATGTGACCCGTCAGGATATTCCAGAGGGGTTGTTGTATAGTTGGTGGTCTTACCGCGCTAAGGATTGGGATGCGGCTGATAAGGGCCGTCGTCTGGATCACGTGTGGGCCACGTCCGATATTTCCGCCTCTGCGCATTCCAGCCGTGTGTTGCGCGACGCGCGTGGATGGGAAAAACCTAGCGATCACGCACCAGTTTTTGCAACATTTGATCTTTGAATCTAGGCCGGTCCAACCCATATAGGGTTCAAGCCTAACGACTAGCCCCATAGGGGAAGGAATTTACGATGATTGATTTGGGAATGGCAGCAGCGCCAGCAGCGGATGCTGATCTAATCAAGGACGCAACCGAAGCCACGTTTATGGCGGATGTTATCGAGATGTCGAATACGGTCCCTGTGATCGTCGATTTTTGGGCACCTTGGTGTGGCCCGTGCAAGACCCTTGGTCCGATGCTGGAAGATGCGGTGCGCGCCGTCAAAGGTGCTGTGAAGATGGTTAAAGTGAACGCTGACGAATGTCAGGCGTTGACGGGCCAGTTGCAAATTCAATCTTTGCCAACGGTCTATGCGTTCTTTGAAGGCAAGCCTGTTGATGGTTTTCAAGGTGCCGTACCGCAGTCTGAAATCAATGAGTTTGTGGCGCGTGTTGTCAAAGCAGGTGGTGGCGAAACGCCAGCTGATACTTTGAACGATGCGGTTGAAGTGGCCGAAGATATGTTAACTGATGGCGAAGCAGATGATGCGGCGCAAACGTTTAGCGCGATCTTGGGCGAAGATCCAAACCACGCTGGTGCTTATGGTGGGTTGGTGCGGTCCCACATTGCGTTGGGTGATCTGGATCAAGCCGAAGCTGTGCTGAATGGTGCCCCTGCAGAGATTTCTTCCAGCCCAGAGCTTGAAGCGGCTTCAGCCCAATTGGAACTTGCACGCCAAGCTGCGGATGCAGGCCCTGTGGGCGAGTTGACCGCTGCTGTTGAGGCAGATGAGAACAATCATCAAGCACGCTTTGATCTTGCGCTAGCGTTACATGCCAATGACGATGCTGAGGGTGCAGTTACCCAATTGTTGGAATTATTCCGCCGTGATCGCGATTGGAACGAGGGCGCGGCCAAGACACAGTTGTTCACAGTGTTTGATGCGCTGAAGGCAAATGACCCGATCGTTTTGAATGGGCGCCGCAAGTTAAGCACATTGATATTTGCCTGATCAGGTTGTCGGGCTAGGTAAGGTGTTATGATAAAACCTTTTGATCTCCCCGATATTATCCCTGTGTTCCCTTTAGCGGGTGCGCTGCTTTTGCCGCGTGCACGTTTGCCGTTGAACCTGTTTGAGCCGCGTTACCTCCAGATGTTTGATGATGCCCTTAAAACGGATGATCGATTGATTGGGATGGTTCAGCCAAACGAGGTTGAGGGCCGTGATGATATTGGTCTTCACTCGATAGGCTGTGTGGGCCGTATTACGCAGTTCTCAGAGACTGAGGGCGGCAGCTATATGATTACGCTTGGGGGCGTGTCGCGCTTTCGGGTGCTCAACGAAGTTGAAGGGTTTACGCCTTATCGCCGCTGCGAAGTCAGCTGGGCAGGGTTTGAGCGCGATCTTGGTGATGTGGAAGACGATCTGGTTTTTGATCGCCCTGCGTTCCTGAAAAAGCTGAACAAGTTCTTTGAGGCCAAAGGACTGTCTGCAGATTGGGACACCTTGGATGACGCCGAAGACGAGTTGTTGATCAATTCTCTTTCGATGATGATGGACTTTGACGCCGAAGAAAAACAAGCGTTACTTGAGGCACCTTGCTTGAGCACACGTCGCGAGACACTTGTGACGTTAATTGAATACACCCT
>JAGSGK010000034.1 GCA_023955215.1 Paracoccaceae bacterium | reverse complement strand
GTGTCTGATTTTGACCGATGTCAATCGGATCAGATCGTCATTGCAAGTGTTGAGACCCAACGCGACTTCGGCAACTGTACGGTTCACGATCCGAAAACGTTGCGCAACAGTGGGTCAATTGGCCTGTACCTGCAGGGAGATGAAGCTGTTTTCATCACGGCCAGAGACATCAGTGGAGACCGCATTTGGTCCGCGTGGCCCAGCAACCAACCATCAAAAAAGGCGGATCAAAAGACCCGCCCAATTCTAAAGTAATCGTATCGTTCAGTAGGTGCGGATTAAACCAACCAAGCGACCTTGAACCTTAACCTTGTCGTCCGTGAATACGCGTGGTGGATAGGCCGGATTGGCGGCTTCTAACGAGATCGAATTGCCACGCTTGATATAGCGTTTCAGTGTTGCTTCGTGGTCTTCGACCAAGGCAACAACGATGTCGCCGTTATCAGCCACAGATGTCTCGCGAATAACAACAACGTCACCGCTGTTGATACCGGCATCAATCATCGAGTCACCCTTGACCTCAAGGGCGTAATGGTTGCCAGCGCCTGATAACATTTGGCCCGGAACGGCGACTGAGTGAGACAACTGGTTGATCGCCTCAATCGGTACACCAGCAGCGATTTGACCCATCACTGGCAAATTGATTGCATGCACAGCCTCAACCGGCAGTGCAGAAGCAGGGGGCGGATTATCTGGACGATCGCCATCAATAACACGTGGTTTAAATCCACCTGCCTGAGAGGCCATGCTGTCAGGGAGTTTAACAATCTCAATCGCACGGGCACGGTGCGCAAGACGGCGAATAAACCCGCGTTCCTCAAGGGCTGTAATCAGGCGGTGGATGCCGGATTTAGACCGCAGGTCCAACGCTTCTTTCATTTCATCAAAGCTGGGCGGCACACCATCGCGTTGAACGCGGTTGTGAATAAATGACAGCAAATCCAGTTGTTTTTTAGTCAGCATGTGTAGCCCTCAGCCCAGTTTGTTTGGGTTTGTTCTACTCATGTTCCTGTTTTGTGTCAACTGTTCCTTATATGTCCATTACGTTGACACACTCGCCAATGTTGCGAGCGGGATCATTGGGGGGACGTACAATCAAGACATTGGATTGGGACAGAACGCTTAAAAGCGAGCTGTCTTGTTGATCCGCACTGTGCACACCATTCGCGTCTGCAAACCCGCGCATATAGTGTTCGCGTGGACCATTCGCGCCGATTGGGGCGGATAGGGCTACACTTCGCTGCGGACTTGCGCTTTGGCCAAGGCCAAGCATGGCGCGGATCATGGGCGCGATAAAGACGGTGCCACAGACCATCGCAGACACTGGATTGCCAGGCAGACCAACCATGGCCATATCACCAAGCTTTCCCGCCATCAGCGGTTTGCCCGGGCGCATGGCCACTTTGTAAAAGGACTGTTCCATCCCCAACTCTGCGGCAACGGGTGCCACTAGATCGTGATCGCCCACAGATGCGCCACCGATTGTGATCACCAAATCGGCACCTTTGGCCAAATCAAACGCAGTGCGCAGGGAGGATTCGTTGTCGCGGGCAATGGGCAAAATACGAGGATGCGCGCCTAAGTTTTCCAGCATCGCAGCAAGGCCAAATGTATTGGACGCGATGATTTGATCGGGCTCAGGTGTTTGCCCCGGCATGACCAATTCATCCCCAGTCGATATCAAGGCAACGATGGGACGGCGATAGACAGGAACCTGTGCGATATTCATGGATGCGAGTAGCGCAATGTCGGCAGGCTGTAATGTGCGAGGGGCGGTCATTGGATCTCCCTCGAGGAAATCCACACCTGCTGGGCGGATGTTGTCCTTTGGGCCGATGTCACGACCCAAAGTGATCAGATTGCCGCGCACTTTCACATCTTCTTGGATAACGACAAAATCAGCACCCTGAGGGACTGGTGCACCTGTAAAAATACGCACGGCTTGGCCTGCACCCACGGTTCCATCCCATCCATGACCCGCAGCAGACTCACCGATAACTTTGAACATGCAGTCATCTTCAACCTCTGCGCCCTTGACGGCGTAACCATCCATGGATGACGCGGCAAAGGGGGGCTGTGTGCGTGTCGCATACTGAGTTTGCGCAAGAACGCGATTGTTTGCGTCGCGCAAGGCAACATGTTCAATGTCGAGCGGCGAGACGAGATTGAATAGTTCATCCAAGGCTTGGGAAACGGGGATCATGTTACAATGTCTTTCCGAATTTGATCTTCTTCCCAATCGGCGAAGGTTGTGTTGGTGTCTTTCTTGAACCAAGATGTTCGACCATTCGCTGCGCGTCCAAATAGAACGGCGGCCGCAGCACTTGGAGCCGAGAAAGCAAAATCTTTCGTAAAGGTTGCAAGCTCTCCACTAATTTCAAGGGTACCGTTTGAGACCAATTCTGAATGTAAATTGTGGTAACTCGCGTGCGTACCCACCCAGCTAGCACGAGCTTTGCTGCCAGCTAGAACGACCCATTGGCCATCCTGTAATTCTGCGACGGCGTTCACGCCAGTTTTCTTTGATGATAAAATAAATGTTTGGTTCGGAGCGTCTTCTGTAAATGTAAGCTGCTTAGCTGGTCTTGAACGTTCCAAAAACATATCAACCCTGATCGCTGGAAAAACCATGTTTAGCGTATCAAGAAAACTCTCCATATTTGCAAAAGCGGCTTCGCTTAAACTACTGCGGGGCGGTGTAGAACTGTTCTCTAAGGTCATTTTACCAACAGAGCGCGCAATTTCAACCAAACGGGATTCCAGATATTTCACGTGCGCCTTGTGTAGCATGTCGCCCGTGGTCGAAACCAAAATGGCCTCATCCCACCAATCCTTGCCACTTACATGTTGGGCAAGACGGACGCGCATGTTCTCAGCTTCACCGATATACGCGGTCGCTTCACCATCTATTTGACCCAGCAACACATAGACACCAGTGTGCTTGCACTCGGGACGATTAAGTCCTTGTTTAATCTGCGTGCGGGGAATGCGCAGTACGTGGCCAGTCCAGTTGAATACTTCTGCAGTGAGCATCCCATCGGGGCGGCCATCTATGAAGAACAATTCTAGCGAGCGGCCTAATGACATTATGGTGCCTCGTAGCGTCCAGATTTACCGCCGTCTTTCAGGACAACGTGCAGACCACCGATTTCCATGCCTTTGTCGACGGCTTTGGACATGTCGTAGATTGTTAGGGCGGCGGTTGAGGCGGCTGTGAGTGCCTCCATCTCGACGCCGGTTTGGCCCGTGGTTTTCACCGTTGCCATGATCCGGATGCCCGGGAGTGTCGCATCGGGTTCTAACTCAACCGCGACTTTGGTGATGGGTAATGGGTGACACAGAGGTATCAGGTCTGCTGTGCGTTTGGCGGCCATGATGCCGGCAAGACGTGCAACACCCAAGACATCACCCTTTTTGGCGCGACCTTCTGTAATGATATCAAAGGTTTCAGGCTGCATCTTAATCCAAGCAGCAGCCTGTGCGATACGGTCGGTCACGGCTTTGTCCGAGACATCGACCATATGCGCGTCGCCTTTGCCATCAAAATGGGTCAGCGCCATTATAGGCCACCGCCAGAGACGGTCGGGTTTGCGAGAAGTGTGCGCGTGGCTGTCTCCACGTCGTCTTGACGCATCAAGCTTTCACCAATCAAGAACGTGCGCGCGCCGTACATTGCCATATCGGACAAGTCGGCGGGCGTGTTAAGGCCGCTTTCGCAAACGATCATGCGGTCCTCTGGAACCTGTTTGGACAGAATACGTGTGGTGTCCAGAGTGGTTTCAAAGGTGTTGAGGTTGCGGTTGTTGATGCCCATCAAAGGGCTTTTCAGCAGGGTAGCTCGCTCAAGTTCTTCGGCATTGTGCACTTCGATCAAGGCATCCATGCCCCATTGAAACGCTGCGTGCTCTAGTTCATTGGCTTGTGCATCAGAAACTGAAGCCATGATGATGAGAATGCAATCGGCACCAAGGGCGCGGGCCTCAGCAACCTGATAGGTGTCGTACATGAAATCCTTGCGCAATGCGGGCAGGGCGCAGGCAGCACGGGCTTCAACCAAGAAATCCTTGGACCCTTGAAAACTGGGGGTGTCGGTTAGCACTGACAAACAAGCGGCACCGCCTGCTTCATAGGCTACGGCGTGGGCCGCTGGATCGAAATCTCCACGGATCAACCCTTTGGATGGGCTGGCCTTTTTGATTTCAGCGATCAAGCCGTAACCCGTTTTCGCTGCGTCGCGCAATGCGCCTGCGAATGGGCGCACTGCACTGGCTGCTTTGGCTTCGGCTTCAACCGCTTCAATTGGTTTGGCAGCTTTGTCTGCTGCGACTTCCTCAAGTTTGTAGGCTTTGATTTTTTCGAGAATAGTAACGGTCATGATGCCTCCTGAGTGATACGAGCCACGGCAGTAATTTTATCGCGTGCTGCACCGCTGTCGATGCTGGTTCGGGCCATTTCAACGCCCTGTTTAAGATCGGTTGCAAAATCTGCAACAACAAGCGCTGCAGCTGAATTTAGCAATACGGCGTCGCGGTAAGCGTTTTGTACACCATCAAGCAATGCGTTGAAATCGCGTGCGTTTTCTTCGGGCGTGCCACCAATGATATCCTCAAACGGGTGTATCGGTAGGCCGGCATCTTCTGGGTTAATTTCGAAATCGGTGACCTGTCCGTTTTCCAGAGCAGACACCCAGCTGACACCAGTGATGGTCAATTCGTCAGTGCCGTCAGACCCGTGGACCAACCACGCCTTTTCTGATCCCAATTGGCCAAGTGTTTCGGCCATTGGGCGAATAAGATCGCGTGAAAACGCACCAGTGAGCTGGCGTTTAACGCCAGCAGGATTGGTCAAAGGGCCAAGAATGTTAAAGATTGTCCGCGTACCCAATTCGGCACGCGTTGGCATCACATGTGCGATGGCAGGATGGTGCATAGGGGCCATCATAAAACCAATACCGGCTTCGTTCAGGGCTTTTTCCACAACCTCAGGGCCGACCATAACGTTCAGACCCATTTGGGTCAGTGCATCTGAGGCCCCTGATTTTGACGACAGATTGCGGTTGCCGTGCTTTGCAACTGTGACCCCAGCGCCGGCGACAACAAAAGCTGTCGCGGTTGAGATGTTTAGTGTGTTTTTCCCGTCGCCACCTGTTCCGACAATATCCATTGCACCTGCTGGCGCTGAAACTGCGTGACACTTGGCGCGCATGACAGCCGCCGCAGCTGCGTATTCATCCACTGTTTCGCCGCGGGTGCGCAGTGCCATAAGGAAACCGCCAATTTGGCTTGGCGTTGCTTTACCCTCAAACAAGATGCCAAAGGCTGTTTGGGCTTGTTCGCGGGTTAGGGGGGCATTGGCCGCCGCGTCGATTAAAGGTTTGAGTGCGTCACTCATGCTGGCACCGCCATCTCATTTACAAAGTTCTGCAGGAGGGCATGACCATGTTCTGAACGAATTGATTCTGGGTGGAATTGCACGCCGTGGATTGGCAGGTCGCGGTGTTGTAATCCCATGATTGTGCCATCCTCCAACTCTGCTGTAACTTCTAGAACATCAGGCAATGTCTCGCGCTCAACAATCAAAGAATGATAGCGCGTTGCCTCATAAGGTGTTGGCAAACCTTTGAAAAGGCCTTTGCCCGTGTGATGCATCGTGCCCATCTTGCCGTGAACAATCTCGTGGCAGCGCACAACATTACCTCCAAACGCTTGGCCGATGGATTGATGGCCCAAGCAAACTCCCAACAGCGGCGTACGCGTCTCTGCGGCGGCTTGTGTCAGCGCAAGGCAAATGCCGGCTTGATCCGGGTCACAAGGACCAGGGGATAATAAAATCCCTGCAGGTTTCATCGCCATTGCTTCTTGCACATCAATGGCATCATTGCGCCGGATTTCAATTTCCGTGCCCAAGGTGCCCAGATAGTGGACAAGGTTGTATGTAAAGCTATCGTAGTTATCGATCAGGAGCAGCATCTTGCAAACTTTATGTTATTGAGTGTTTCAGTACTGGCAGGTTGCCCCGTTGGCACTGTATAGTAGAAATATACATGTTCGGGCTTGGCCGCCAGCATCAATTGGGACGGACAGCCAAGCCAAGAACAATTAAGACAGAAAAGACAGGCGGAGTAAGCGCAATGGCACGAGGTTTCTTAAGCGGAGCGATGATGGGTACAGTCGTGTCTGTCGGCGTTGCGAGTGTTGCGTCCGTAATGACCAGTGGGCCAATTGCACCTGACGTGACAGATGCAGCACCAACTGGCGTTTCAGCAAATTTGAACGAAAGCAAAGTGGGTGTAGGTGCCGGAGCAGGCGATGCCGATTTGGTTCAAGATGGCACGAGCAATACAAGCCAACCTGCGCCAGATGATGTGAATTCAGTTGCTGAGGCTGGATCTGATCTATCTCAAAGACCGATAACTGGTGGCACTGATGGCCTTGAATCACCTGATGTAAATACGGCCGATGGTGCCGTTGTCGTTGATGGCGATGCACCTGTGTTGCCTAGTCCGCAAGCGGCTGCACCTGTAGAGCCTGAAAATGAAACTGAGTTGTCCATATTAACTGATCCTTCGCAACCACTGGCTCCACCGGTTCCGGAAGACGAAACTGCGTTTGAGGCAACTGAACAAGATCCAGCTGCCGAGGAGGCAGTTGTTGAGGCAGAGCCAGAAACAACCACGGTGCCAGCACCTGTTGAGGTCGTCCCAGAAGAACCAGAACAACCCGAAGCCCCAAGTGCTGAGGAAGAAACTACATTCCCACCAGTTGATACTGCCGAAGAAGAATTGCGCCCACAAATTGGTCGCCCCGCAGGATCACTGGTTGATCGGGACAATGACCCGGTTGAACAGGCGCAACAGCCTGCCGATCAAACAGAAGTCGCCGATCTAGCGCCAATCGATGCGTTCGCGGTACCCTTTGAAAATGCAGACGCTAAGCCGCTTATGTCGATTGTTCTGATTGATGCTGGCGCTGATTTGGAGGGGGCCGCAGTTGGCTTGCCTGCTTTGCGCAGTTTCCCAGCACCGATCACGTTTGCCGTTGATTCAAGTTTGCCTGATGCTGTTGAGCGTATGAATAAGTATCGTGGTGAGGGCTTTGAAGTTCTTGCGATGATCGATTTTCCAACTGGCGCAACAGCAGGCGACGCCGAGGTTACATTGGATGGGGTTCTTAGTCAGATGACCGATGTTGTTGGCGTTCTTGAAGGTGTTGGCAACGGCATGCAAGAATCCCGTGAAGCGTCGGACCAAGCCACTCAAATCCTGCTTTCGACGGGTCATGGGTTTGTCACCCAATCTAACGGCCTCAATACAGTTGCAAAGTTGGCAGAGCGCGAAGGCGTGCCAACCTCAACAGTGTTTCGTGACTTTGACAGCGCGGATCAATCACCAACAGTCATCCGCAGGTTCTTAGGGCAGGCGGCATTCCGTGCGGGGCAAGAAGGTGGCGTGATCATGTTGGGTCGTTTGCGCTCGGATACAATTTCCGCACTACTGCTGTGGAGCTTGCAAGATCGCGCAACACGCGTGAGCATGGCACCTATTTCGGCTGTCCTAAAACAGTAAATCCAAAATATTGGTTTGTTCGATTTGGCAGGTGCTTAGGTGTTGCCGCCGTCAAAACGTGCAGCGTCTTTTGCCGCTCTGCGGATTGCGCCAGATTTGTGAACTGTTTCCATAAACTCAGCTTCGGGATCGCTGTCATAGACAACGCCGCCGCCCGCTTGGATGTACAGTTTTTCATCCTGAATGACGGCTGTGCGCAGTGCGATACACATGTCCATGTCGCCACCTGCGCTGAAATAACCAACACCACCACCGTAGACGCCGCGTTTCTCTGGCTCTAGTTCATCAATAATTTCCATCGCACGTACTTTCGGCGCACCAGAAACCGTACCCGCAGGCATACCAGCAAAGAATGCGTCGATTGCATCATTGCCCTCGTTCAACTCACCCACCACATTCGAGACGATGTGCATTACGTGGGAATAGCGTTCAACGTTGAATTCTTCGGTAGGGCGCACGGTGCCAATTTTGGCAACGCGACCAACGTCGTTGCGACCAAGGTCCAACAGCATCAAGTGCTCTGCCAGTTCCTTTTTATCAGCCAAAAGATCGGCTTCTAATGCGCGATCCTCTTCTGGTGTCGCCCCGCGTTTACGTGTTCCGGCGATCGGACGAATTGTGATTTCGTTGCCAAATACACGGACCAAAATTTCTGGGCTTGCGCCAACAACTTGGAAACCACCAAAGTTGAAATAGAACATGAAAGGCGATGGGTTTGTACGGCGCAAGGAGCGGTACAAAGAGAACGGCTTTTGCGCGAAATCTTGGGTCCAACGTTGGGATGGGACAACCTGAAAGATGTCCCCTGCACGAATGTAGTCTTTGGCTTTTTCAACGGCAGACTTGTAACCCTCATGGGTGAAATTACTGACAGGCTCATTCGCCTCAGTGGCTTCACCTAGGTTACGTGTCTCTGTTGGCATTGTGCGTTCAAGATCACGAACGGCGTCCATAACTCGTTCAGCAGCTTGGGCGTATGCGGCGCGCGCAGTCTGCCCATCGCTGACCCAAGCAGGGGACACAACTGTAACTTCGCCTTTAACGCCGTCCAAAACTGCAATGACGGACGGGCGCAACATGATGGCATCAGGCAATCCCAAAGGATCTGGGTTCATATTTGGCAGGTGCTCAACCAAACGGATCATGTCGTAACCAAGGTAGCCAAACAGGCCTGCCGCAGATTGGGGTAGGTCGTCAGGCAGGTCGATTTTGCATTCGCCAATCAGGGTACGCAACACATCCAACGGATTGCCGTCTTGTACAACAAAGGCATCGCTATCAAAACGCGCAGTGCGGTTGATTGAAGATGTGTCACCCTCACAGCGCCATACCAAATCAGGTTTCATTCCAATGATGGAATAACGCCCGCGCACTTCGCCGCCCGTTACAGATTCCAAAACAAATGCGTCTTTTTGTGCACCTGTCAGCTTGAGCATAAGGGATACAGGAGTATCCAAGTCTGCGGCCAATCGCGTGTAAACGATCTGGTTTTCGCCCGCATCATATGCACGTGCAAAGCTCTCGAAATCAGGGGTCAGGGCCATCAGTTTAAACCTTAGGGGAAGTTAACGTGTACAGCTGCCAAAGAACGTGGATCAATGTTTTGACCCGCACGTTGGACCGCGTCACGTGAGTAGATATTGTAAAGATCACGGGCCAATGACTGCTCGATCTGAGCTTGCAGTTGTGCACTCAATGCATCAGCGTTTTCGTTTTCTTCGGTTGGGTTGATCGCATCAAGGCGCACAACCAACACAGTGCCAAAACTATCAACAACAGAAACATCACCAATATTCATCTTGAACACATCTTCCATAAAGCTAGGAGGCGTGCCTGCAACAAAACCGGTTCGAGTTTGGTCGGATTCTTCCGTTGCAGTCAAACCCAAGCCGGCAAAGTCGGTTCCGGATTGAAGTTGGGGAACCAATGTCGCTGCTTGTTCATTTAGGCGTGACTCTACCTGATTATTTTCCCAGCTTGCTGTAATTTGCTCACGGGCTTGTTCAAACTCTGGGGGGCGTACTGGCAATACTTCGTCCAAGCGAAGCGCGAATACACCGCCATCCTCTAGGTTCTCGATTTGTGGAAAGTCTTCTTCGGTCACAACGCGGGCTGCGTCAGCGAAAGCCACATATGCACCGATGCCGTTTCCGTTGCCATCAAACCATTCGATTGAGCCAATTTCTAAATCGGTCTCATCAGCAAGTTCCTCGAGTGTTGCGCCACCCGCCAACAGATCATCAAAGTCTTGCGCCATTGTGCTGACAAAGCGACGGGCGCGATCAGTTGCTAGAATTTCTTGTAGATCTGGCTTTGCCTCGTCGAACGTTGTCACTTGCGCTGGCAAAACGCCATTCACACGAAACAGGGCAGGGCCCAGATCAGTATCGAGTGGGCCAACCACATCACCTACGTTTGCAGCGAAAACTGTTTCGCCCGCTGCGTCCAATGACAAGCGGTCCACATCGCCTAGATCGATGTCCGCTAACGCAAGGCCGCGTTCATCGACAAGGGTTTCGAATGTTGTTCCTGCAACTTCAAGCGCTGCAGCCGCGCGGTTTGCTTCTTCTTCGTCCAAGTAAACAAGGCGCTCGACCAAACGGCGCTCTGGCGTGTTATACTGGTTCACACGTGCTTCAAACTCGGCCCGCAAATCTTCTTCGGGAATATCGATGCTTTCAATAAGTGCGTCAGGTGACAGCTGCACATAAGTAAGGCGCTTTGTCTCAGGCAACATGAAATCTGAGGTGTTTTCAGCGAAGTATGTCTTCAACTGCTCGTCTGATGCTGTTTCAAGTGGAGCATCTAAGTCTGCAGAGGCAAGGCGCGCCCACGTAAAGTCGCGGGTTTCGCCGATGTAACCGAGTAACGTTGAAACATACGAAGATGGCATGACAACGCCGCTGATCATTGCGCCCTGCAAAAGGGTACGTGCGGTTTCTTCGCGTAAACGTGTTTCGAACTCGGATTCGGATGTCCCATTGCGTTCCAATGAAAAGGTATACGCCTCGCGGTCAAATGATCCGCTGATGCCTTGGAAGGCTGGGATGTCGACGATTTGGTCGCGCAAGGCTTCATCGCCAATGCTTAGGGCCAAAACTGCGGCTTCGTGGTCCAAAGCGCGCTCTGAAATCAAGCGGCCAAGCACTGCTTGGTCAAGGCCGATTTCTTGAGCACGAGAAAATGGCAACTGTTCACCAGTTTGTGCTTCAACGGCGCGAATTTCTTGGCCTAATTGGCGCGCATATTCGCCGACGTCGATGTGCTTGTCACCAACTGTGCCAATAGTGCGGATCGTACCGGATAAGTTCGAGGCACCAAAGCCACCCAATCCAAGCATGGCGAGGCCAATGATAATCCAAACGAATGTCTTAGAAATGCTTTTACCCGTGGCCATGAACGTCCTGCCTTATCCAAATTGTTGGATATGTTTACGGCGCACTGCGAAGGGGGGCAAGGGGTTGAACGCCTTATATGTTTAGGGCAACCAGCCTTTGATAAAGCGTGGCAATCCCGTTTGCGTCTAAATTGGCAAAGGCGATGCGCAAATGCTGTGCGCCGGATGGATCGTCCGTTGGGCAAAACATCGTCCCGGGAAGACATAGTATTCCAGACTCTGATACCAATCGCGGTGCTAAATCAGCCGATGAGATGTCGAATGGGTGCTTCATATAGGCGAAATATGCGCCAGCAGACTTCAGTTCCCACCCTTTTGCTGCCAATACGGGAAAACCAGCTTTGATCGCACCGCAGCGCCTGATGATTTCGTTGCGTTCTTCAGCAAGCCAATCTGATAGGTTTTCGAGCCCCCAAAGCGCCGCAGCTTGGCCAATTTGTCCGGGGCATATTGCAATGGTATCGAGGAACTTCTCAATTTCGCCCAACCGCGCCTTGGACGTAATCAATGCGCCAACACGGTGACCCGTTAGGCGGAATGCTTTTGAGAACGAATAAAGGTGTATGAAGGTGTCTAGTGCATTTGGTTGGCTGAACAGCGCGTGTGGCGCGCCATCTTGGCTGTGATAGTCGCGGTAAGTTTCATCGACAATCAACGCAATACCATGTGCCTTTGCAAGTTCGTAGAAGTCTAGCAATAGGTCAGCGGGGTATTCAACGCCTGCTGGGTTGTTCGGGGAGACCAGCGCGATTGCACGTGTACGCGCAGTTATTAGTTTTGCAGCTTCGCCTGCACTTGGCAGTAAATCAGGGCCAGCTGGCAAAGGAACGGATGTAACCCCAGACATGTCCAACCACATTTTATGATTAAAATACCATGGGGTTGGAAGGATGACTTCATCTCCCTCAGCGCAAAGCGATGAAATGGCGGCGGCAAACGCCTGATTACAGCCAGAGGTGATTGCGACGTTATCAGCTGTAACTGCACTATCATAATGTGAGGTTGTTTTTGTTGCCAATGCTTGGCGCAACGCAACATTGCCAAGGACAGGACCATAAAGATGTGCGCCATCGTCGTTGAGCGCAGCATCTGCCATAGCTTGGCGAAGTTCTTTCACAGGCGGGTCAACGGGAGCCGCCTGTGAAACGTTGATTAGGGGCCTATCCGCAGGATGTGTGACACCTTCTAACCAGCGCCGGGCCTCCATTACTGGAGGAAAGAAGGTGGCGCTGGTGCGTGTCTTGGTCATGTGACGGCCCTAATTGGTTCAGTCTGTTCCGCGGTATGGCTCAACGTACTGAAGCGCCATATCCCAAGGGAAGAAAATCCAAGTGTCTTGGGAAACGCCGGTAATGAACGTGTCGACCTGTGGCTCGCCTTTCGGTTTTGCATATACGGTCGCAAAATGTGCGTTTGGATAAAGGGCACGAACAACTTCTAAAGTTTTACCACTGTCGACCAGATCGTCGATGATCAGGATACCAGTGCCGTCACCCATCATATCTGCGTCAGGGTGCTTAAGAACTTTGGCGTCTGATTGATCCTGGTGATCATAGCTTTTGATGCTGATCGTATCGACTGTGCGCACATCCAGCTCACGCGCGATGATCATAGCAGGGGCCATCCCACCACGTGTTATCGCAACAATAGCACGCCATGCGCCGTCATCAGGTCCTTTACCATCCAAACGCCAAGCAAGCGCACGACTGTCGCGGTGGATTTGATCCCAGCTTATGTGGAACCCTTTTTCGTGAGGCAAGCGATCTGACATAGTCTATATCCTAATAGCGAATTGAAGCCGAACCATGTAGCGTTGAAAACAGCTCGGAAGAGATTGTGATTATTCTTTGCTCATATCCGGAGCATCGACAGCTTTCATACCAACAACATGGTAACCTGCATCCACGTGAAGGTTTTCACCTGTCGTACCTGATCCAAGGTCTGACAGTAGATAAAGTGCAGACTTACCAACGTCGTCGATTGTCACGTTACGGCGCAGCGGCGAGTTGTATTCGTTCCATTTCATGATGTAACGGAAATCACCGATACCGGATGCGGCCAGTGTTTTAATCGGGCCTGCGGAAATTGCGTTAACGCGAATGCCGTCTTTACCCAAATCTTCAGCCAAATATTTAACTGACGCTTCAAGTGCGGCCTTGGCCACGCCCATTACATTATAATGTGGCATCACTTGTTCCGCGCCGTAGTATGTGAGGGTGAGGGCACTGCCGCCATCTTTCATCATCTTTTCTGCACGCTGCATGATGGCGGTAAAAGAATAGACAGAAATGTCCATTGTCATCGCAAAGTTGTCACGGCTGGTGTCTACATAACGGCCGCGCAATTCATTTTTGTCTGAAAAGCCAATGGCATGAACAACAAAATCCAACTGGTCCCAGTGTTCTTTCAAACCATCGAACAAATTGTCCATTGAGTCTGCGTCGCTCACATCACATGGGAGTACAATTTTACTGCCCAATTGTTCAGCAAGAGGATCAACGCGTTTTTTCAAAGCATCGCCCTGGTATGAAAAGGCAAGTTCCGCACCAGCGTCTGCGCAGGCTTTGGCTATGCCCCATGCTATGGACTTATCGTTGGCTAGACCCATGATAAGTCCGCGCTTTCCCGCCATTAGGTTGTTTGACATACTCAGTCCCCACAGTGATTTTAAATGTTATCTTCTAGACGTTTAGGCGATTGCGCATCCTGCATCAAGGGATCGTAGCAATACAGCTGTTGGCGTCGAGCTGAGCTTGCCTTAGCTTAAGACGAGGCTATCTATGTTTTTTGCTTTGTTTAGGAACGCCAATGACTCGTCTAAATCCGGAAAATAGTGGAAAATTTGCAGGGGAAGACCCATTTCTCATTGCGCAGAACTGGCTGCAAGAAGCAGAGGAGTCAGAGCTTAACGACCCGAACGCAATAGCCCTTTCGACAGTAGATGCCGAAGGAATGCCAAATATAAGAATGGTTTTGCTTAAGGGGATCGAAGAGGACGCGTTTGTGTTTTACACAAATTATGAGAGCGCAAAGGCGGCCGAACTTGATAACGCGGGCAAAGTTGCATTTGTCATGCATTGGAAATCCTTGCGTCGACAAATTCGCGTCCGTGGCACAGTTGTTCGAGAAGACGGGCCGAAGGCGGACGAATACTTCGCATCACGTTCGTTGAAAAGCAGGCTTGGGGCATGGGCGTCTCGACAAAGCCGGCCCTTAAAGAGCCGTGCGTCCCTTTTGGCAGAAGTCGCAAAAGTTACCGCAAAACATGGTACAAACCCACAAAGACCACCGTTCTGGGGCGGGTATCGTGTGACACCGACAGAGATAGAATTTTGGGCCGATGGTGACTTTAGATTGCATGATAGGTTTGTGTGGCGGCGTGAAAATGACGTTTTACCGTGGGTCGTGAAACGACTAAATCCGTGAATTTCACGTAGCGTGAAATGCAATTATTTGTTTTTAGTTTTTTTTGACTTGAAATGGGAATGGTAAATCGCGCAAGACTGCGAAGCGGCGTAGGCCTGTAACGAAAGAATAGCAGTGACGAACGAGTTAGAAGACAAAGAACGCGTATCCGGTTTGGTTAAGTGGTTTGACCCGGTCAAGGGTTTTGGCTTCGTCGTCTCCGATGCAGGCGGCCCAGATATTTTGCTTCATGTGAATGTCTTGAGAAATTTTGGACAAAACTCTGTCGCAGACGCATCGCGCATCGTAGTTGACGTACAGAATACAGAACGCGGTGTGCAGGCTCTTGAAGTCATTAGTCTTGAACCACCTGAAGGTATTGAAGACGAACTGCTGGGTGATTTTTCTGATGTAGAACTCAGTGAAATTGAACAACTTCCCTTAGAGCCGGCTCGGGTGAAATGGTTCGACAAGGGGAAGGGATTTGGTTTTGCAAATCTCTTTGGTCAGAACGGAGATATCTTTCTTCACGTCGAAGTGCTTCGACGTTCTGGTCTTTCCGATTTGCAACCTGGTGAGGCCTTGGCCATTCGCGTGATCGATGGCAAGCGCGGCAAGATGGCCGCGGCGGTACAGGCCTGGGAAACGGCACTGCCGAGCGTAACCTAATGGTTCGCGCAGCATTGGCAATTTTCCTTAGTTGGGTGATGTCAAATGCTGCGTTTGCAACTTGCCGCGACGATGCAGTCTACCTTCGTGGGGATTGGGGGCAGGCGAGGTTTTCAATTGAAATTGCTGATACATTTTCATCCCAACAAATTGGTCTGATGAATCGTCCAAGCATGCCGTTATCTTCGGGAATGCTATTCGTTTACGAATCTCCAAGACCGCTTTCATTTTGGATGAGAAACACGCTGATTCCATTGGATATGCTTTTTATTGATTCTAAGGGAATCGTTACGCACATCCATCACATGGCAAAACCCTTAGATGAGACGCCAATTATTGGTGGACTTGGGATTGCGGTGCTGGAAATCAACGGTGGTTTGGCCAAATCTATGGGTATTTCCGTCGGAACAGAGCTGCGACATCAATCTTTTGAAAAAGGTGACCCTTCTTGGTCGTGTTAGGGGTTTTCAATCCCGATTACCTTGTCTAAAGAGTGCCTATGGTTCGGGGCGTGGCGCAGCCTGGTAGCGCACCTGTTTTGGGTACAGGGGGTCGGAGGTTCGAATCCTCTCGCCCCGACCATCAACCAGTTCGACTGGGCAGCAAGGCGGCACATTATGTGCCGCCTTTTGTTGTTTTCGGCACAATCATACAAAATGTAGCGGTGGAGTGTTTCACGTTTCTCCTTCCCCCAAAGGACGAATTCGGGGCGTTGCTGCATAATTAGGCAGATGGCAGGCCTCGGGTTGTGACCTTTTTACCGTGAACAGATTGTGGCCAGTTGTCAAAATAGGTGCCGGATTGACCTGTGGATAACTTAAGACATGACTTCATCCACCGAAGCTAAATAAGCCAAGACTCTCAATAAAAATCAATTACCTTCTCGCTTACCTTTTTGATCTTCATTGGGGACAGTTTTTGTATGAATCAATTGGCAGCGAAACCGCCGTTCGCGTCTAAATTGGTCAAGCCCCTAAACATCAAAAAAATCGTAAAAATTACGTTGACCAACTAGGCTTAAATACCGCAAGCTGTGCATCAAGTCAGAGGCACCACTAGATTTAGTGTTCAAAAGCTAAAGCGTGCATATAACGTAAAATTGGGGATCGACGCGAAATCGATCAAATCTGTGTTGGAATTGGCTAAGTCAAAACCGCCTGTCTGCTTTTACGTTTTCTGCTGTGAATGCTGAAGCTCGCCGCAAAAGGTGAGCTCTTTATTAAAAATGCTGGAATATGGGGC
>JAGSGK010000014.1 GCA_023955215.1 Paracoccaceae bacterium | reverse complement strand
TTCAACGAAGGCCAGCGGTTCTGAGAGTTTGCAGACAGACCCTCAAACAATTCAGCCGTTGTAGCACGTGTGTTGGGTTCTTGGCGCGCACCGCTGCGCAATTCCACTAACGCGTTCGGTTCTTCAGAACCAGCCGTCAACGGTCCACGTGGACGGTGATATTTAAATGAACGCCCCATAAGGCGCACATTGTTGGCAAGCAGGGCAGAGGCCAAAGTATCGCCACCATGCCCCTGGTAAGACTTGCCATCAAAGGTGAAGTTCAGCGTTTGGGTGCGATCAATTTTACCGTCTTTTAAACGATTGACTTGGGTCATTTCGAGCACCCTATTTTTCGGGCCACATCGCGGGCCATTTGAACGTCAGAAATCTCGTGGGTCATGGTGTTACGGGTGACAACCAGCCATGAACGGTCGCCAGCTTCGTGAAACCATAGCTCGCGCAAACTACCTGCAGGGTTTTCACGCATGTACGCATAGTCGACAAAATCGGCCAGTGCAGTTTCTGCTGCGGGATCTGGGCGCTCTATCAAAGACGCATCGCCCAGATAAACGAATTCGGCGCTGTCACGGGGGCCAAGGAGTGGGTGATTGATAATCATGTTTCGTACTCCCTCAATGCAGATTGGGCTGATTGCCCATGCCTTTTTCATCGATCATGTGACCGGTTTTGAAGCGATCAAATCGATAGGCTGTCGCAGTTTCGTGCGGTTCGTCTTTTGCCAGTAAGTGCGCAAAGACCATGCCCGAAGCAGGCGTCGCTTTGAAACCGCCGTAACACCAGCCACCATTGAAATAGAGGCCGTCAATATGCGTTTGGTCAATGATGGGAGAGCCGTCCATCGACATGTCCATAATCCCACCCCACATGCGCAAAAGGCGGGCGCGGCCAATCATTGGCATGATAGCCATACCGCCCTCGCATACGTCTTCAACAACCGGTAGGTTTCCGCGCTGGGCGTAAGAGTTGTAGCCGTCTAGGTCACCGCCAAACACCAAACCACCTTTGTCTGACTGACTGACATAGAAATGGCCTGCGCCAAAAGTGATCACGCCAGGAAGAACTGGCTTTAAGCCTTCAGATACAAAAGCCTGTAAAACGTGGGATTCAATTGGCAGACGCATGTTTGCCTTAGCCATCAAACGGCCAGAAGAGCCGGCTACCGCACAGCCAACTTTGCTGGCTCCAATATAACCCCGTGATGTTTCAACTCCCAAACATTTGCCATTTTCGATGCGAAATCCGGTGACTTCACAATTCTGAATGATATCAACGCCGTGACTATCGGCGCTGCGAGCATAACCCCAAGCCACCGCGTCATGGCGCACTGTGCCGCCGCGTCGCTGGGCCAACCCACCTTTGATCGGAAAACGAGCATCATCGAAATTAAGAAAAGGATATTCTTTTTTGATTTGGTCCAGATCAAGGTATTCTGCATCTGCGCCGTTCAACATCATCGCATTGCCACGGCGGACAAAGGCATCGCGCTGGGCGTCAGAGTGGATCAGGTTCATGATCCCACGTTGGCTGATCATTGCATTGTAGTTCAGATCTTGCTCAAGGCCCTCCCATAGTTTCAGCGACATTTCATAGAAGGGTTCATTGCCATCAAGCAGGTAGTTTGAGCGAACAATCGTAGTGTTGCGGCCGACATTGCCACCACCAATCCAGCCCTTTTCAAGAACCGCGATTTTTTTCTCGCCGTAAACCTTCGCCAGATAGTGAGCCGTTGCCAACCCATGGCCACCGCCACCAATGATCACTATATCATAATGGCTTTGAGGCTCAGGATCGCGCCACGCAGGCGTCCAACCTTTGTGGCCAGTCAGCGCTTCTTTAATTACTTTGAACCCAGAATACCGCATGAAACAAACTCCTCTAGTTTAAAAGTTATTCAAAGCGGGTGCATAACTAGTTCTAAAAACCGACGTAAATTTCATCGAATCGGACCTCTTCTCGTGTTTGTTTATGTATAGTCGCCTGAATAAGGACGCGCCGCCACAAGAAAAAAACTTGATTGTGAGGAAAATCATGCAAGACTACGCTTTAGAGAATCCTTTTACACCTGTTTCATACTCTGGTGACTGGACTGCATATTCAGCAGACATCTCTTACAATAATAGCGGAGAAAATTTCCGCAGCACAACCGGGAGAAAACGATGAATAAGTTTACAACATCCTTAACAGCGGGCGTGATGGCGATGATGCCACTTGCCGCTTTTGCTGAAGACAGCAGCGACCCAATTGTCATTCCAGTGCACAACTGGTCCTCACAAATTGTAATGTCTAACGTTGTTGGCCAGATTTTTGAGTCTATGGGCAGCAATGTAGAGTACGTCACAACTGACAGCCAAGCAGTTTATGAATCTGTGCGTATGGGCGATGTGACACTTGAAATGGAAGTATGGGAAGGCGCGTTTGGCGCATCCTACCGTGCAGCCCTTGAAAAAGGTGGTCTACACGATGCGGGCGATCACAACGCTGTAACACGCGAAGACTGGTGGTACCCGATGTGGACCAAAGACGCGTGCCCAGGCCTGCCATCATGGGAAGCTTTGAATGATTGCGCGGCTTTGTTTGCCACAGCTGAGACTGGTGACAAAGGTCGCTATCTTGATGGTCCTGTGGACTGGTTGAAGCATGGCCAAGAACGTGTTGCGGCGCTTGATATGAACTTTACCGTTGTGAATGCGGGCTCTGCTGCAGCTCTTTGGGCTGCAATTGGCTCAGCTGAAGCTGAGAAAACGCCAATCGTAGTGTTCAACTGGACACCAAACTTTGCTGAAGCCGTATGGCCAGGTGAATTTGTTGAATTCCCAGAGTGGGAAGAGGGCTGCGATAAAGATCCAGCTGTTGGTGTGAACCCTGACGCACTTTATGACTGCGGTAACCCAGCAAAAGGCTACCTGAAAAAAGCAGCATGGGATGGCATGAAGGACAAATGGCCAGCAGCTTATGAAACTCTGACCAAAATCTCTTTCACCAACCCACAGATTGCTGAAATGGCTAAATTCGTCGACATCGACGAAATGGAGCCAGAAGAAGCAGCTGAAGCTTGGTTGGAAGCAAACAAAGACATCTGGTCTGGCTGGACAAACTAAGCCTAAGATCACGATGATCTAAACTGTGCCCGTCCGAGACAATCCTCGGGCGGGCATTTCTAGCCATTCTAATTTTTAAGCGGGAAGACCTATAGCTATGACCTCCGAAACTGTGATCTCCTGCAAAAACGTTTGGAAGATGTTTGGTAAATCGCCAGAAACCTATTTGAAGAGCATGCCAGTTGGCCATAGCTTTGATCAAATTCGTGCTGATGGCTATATTGCTGGCGTGGCAGATGTTTCGATGGAGGTCAGCCGAGGAGAAATGTTGGTTATCATGGGCCTGTCGGGTTCAGGTAAGTCGACGCTGGTACGCTGCTTCTCTCGACTTCATGATATCACTGGCGGCACAATTGAGGTTGAGGGCCAGAATATCATGGCACTCCCAGAAAAAGAGCTGATTGATCTGCGTCGTAACAAGATGGGCATGGTATTCCAGAGCTTTGGCTTACTGCCACATCGCACAGTCTTAGAAAATATCGCTTTCCCGTTGGAGATGCGCGGCCAAGATCGCCATACTCGCCGTGCCCGTGCTCTTGAGGTAATTGAACTTGTTGGGTTATCTGGCCGTGAAGATTATTTCCCACGCGAGCTGTCAGGTGGACAGCAACAACGTGTAGGTATCGCCCGTAGCCTTGCGATCGAGCCTGATATCTGGTTTTTGGATGAGCCGTTTTCGGCGCTTGATCCCTTGATCCGTCGTGAAATGCAGGATGAATTCCTGCGTCTCCAAGGGCTGCTGGGAAAGACTATTGTATTTATTACACACGATTTCGATGAGGCTCTGCGTCTTGCTGATCGCATCGCGATAATGAAAGATGGCGCTGTTGAACAGTGCGATACACCTGATCAGATTGTTTTAAATCCGGCCACAGATTACGTTAGAAAATTCACGGAAGAAATCGATAAGGCGCGCGTGGTTCACGCAGGTGTTTTGGCAATAGCCGAAACCAATGGGACCGGGGAACCAGTCGACGCCAGAGCAACCGTTAAACAATTGGCTAAGCTATTGGTGCATGACACGCGCGAGGTTATTCCAGTAGCCAAAGACGGTAAAGTTATTGGTGGTATGAACCGCCAAGACGCGTTGACAGTTTTGTTGGAGGCTGACTAATGGCCATCGCCAGTGAGCAGGGCGTTTCGCGCCAAGGTCCAACGCGCAATCTGGCGGTCCGGTTTCTACTTGGTCTTGCGGCACTCTTGACGCTTGTACAATGGGCTGGAGTGTTGCCGGAGGCATTGCACCGCATGCCGCTTGCTTTGTTGCCGCCATTTGAGTGGGCATTGGATAGTATATTCAATTTCGTGAAAGACGATCTTGGCTTGCTCAAGTTCACGCGCTTTCTGACGGCAGGACTTGAAGATGTCCTCGATGTCACGGCAAACCTTTTGTATGGTAAACGGCGCTGGCCAAACATTGGTCCAGTTCCATGGGTTGCGATTGCGTCTGTTGCTGCTGTGATCGGTTATTATCTAGGAGGCTGGAAGTTAGCCTTATTGGCTGGAGGGACGTTCACGTGGACTGCCCTGATCGGCCAATGGAAAATTGCAATGGAAACGATGTCTGTCCTGACAGTCGTTGCTCCATTGGCTTTTGTCATAGGCCTCAGCCTTGGAATCTCTGCATGGCGTAGACCGTGGGTGGATCGTTTGTTGCAGCCTATCCTTTCCGTTCTGCAAACCCTCCCGTTTTTCACTTATTTGTTGCCTGCGGTTATCTTTTTCAAAGTTGGCCCAACCGCTGGAGCCGTGGCTACGACGATCTACGCGATACCGCCGATGATTTTGATGACGACGCTTGGCCTGAAAAAGGTCAGCCCTGAAGTCGTCGAAGCGGGTAAAATGTCGGGTTGCTCAAAATGGCAAATGTTGCGTCACGTCTACATCCCTTCAGCGCGGACCGAAATTTTGGTGGGCGTGAACCAAGTCATCATGCTGTGCTTGGCGATGGTCGTATTGACCGCGTTTATTGGGATGCCCGGGCTTGGGGCAAAACTGCTTGCGATGATGGGCAGCTTCAAAATCGGGCGCAGCTTCGAGATTGGCATTACGATTGTTTTATTGGCTGTCACGTTGGATCGCTTATCCAAAGCATGGGTGGCGAAACAACCAGAACATTTTGATAAAGGTGCACCATGGGTACAGCAGCACAAGTTTCTTGTGCTCGCGATAGCTGCTTTTGTGATCAGTATTATTGTCGCGCAGTTCGTGGATGTTCTGTCTGAAATCGGACGCAAACAGCATTTTAGCCAAGGGCGTGAACTGGACACGTTTATTAAGAAGACGGTTTTGACAAATGATGTTCTGCAAGGAGTAACTGGGACGCTGCGCTACGTGATGAACGTCTACGTTTTGATCCCGTTCCGCGATTTTTTACTGTCAATTCCAACGCCTGCATTCATCATGATAATCGCTGCTGGTGCATGGAAAATAGCAGGGCCGCGCCAGGCAGCCATCGCCTGTGCGTTCTTCACCTATGTCGCTCTAAGCGGCTGGTGGGACCGTTCAGTCATCACAATCTATTATGTATTGTCCTCAACCTTTGTCGCAATGGCGCTTGCTTTCCCATTGGCCGTTTGGGGAGCAGGGCCACCCGCGCAAAGAATTGACTTTTCCAAAGGTCTAAATACAGGCATGATCACGGGCCTTATCAGTCTCGTCTTCCGCCGATCCTTTATTGCATTCGTTGCATTGATCGCCGCGGGTGTCGGTCGATACATATTGTGGACCTTGGGGGTGTTTGGGGAAGAGCCATCGCTCATTCCATACCGTTTCACATTTTGGCTGTTGTTTGGCGCAAGCTTCTATTTGATGTGGCGGTTTGCAGGCCAAATGATGCGAGACGTATTTTTACTGCTGGTTTCAGATTCTGCACAAACGTTTCCGAGTTTCGTCTACCTGATCCCAGCGATCATGCTGTTTGGGATTACGGACATTGCAGTCATCTTTGCGATCACAATCTTCGCTATGGTCCCACTGGTGCGCTACACAATTGAGGGCTTACGGAATGTCCCCGAGGAAATGACAGAAGCTGCTGACATGTCAGGGGCTACGCGGTTGCAAAAACTTTGGTTGGTACAGTTTCCATTAGCTTTGCCGACCATGGCCGTTGGTTTCAATCAGGCGCTGATGTTCGCGTTTTTCATGACCATGATCGCTGCCTTTATCGGGACAATTGATCTTGGACAGGAATTACAACGGACATTGGCTGGTACAGACTTAGGGCGTAATTTTGTTTTGGGTATCTGTGTTTCGCTGATGGCTTTATCGTTCGATCTTGTGATCCTCAAATGGGCCTCAGACAAGAAAAAGATACTTGGTTTGTAAGGTGATTTTGCAGAGAAATGGGAAAACCAACCAGATCATGATTTGCATTCAACCAAGAACCGATGTCACGTTTACTGAGGTCATGTTTTGCCTAGGTTCGATTTCATTGATGGGGATCTGATAAGTTGTAGATCGTGAAGGGACTGTTTATCTAAAAACGCCGCTCATCGATATGTGTTTAGCTTTAAACGGTTACGCAGCTAAGCGCTCTGAAATAGTGTTCAAACCGGGCTCCCGCAACCAACGAAACCGACACCCCGCCCGTAAAACGGCGGGGTTCGTCGTTTCTGGAGGCTGATAGCTCCAAAATCGCTGCTAATTCTCCATAAAAATTAATCAGATGGCTATCTTTGGCGTCCTCGTCGGGATGCACTTGACGCACTCCTGTGACAAGATTGTAGGTCGGGCGAGATGGGTGAGCTTGCGGATAGCCGGGTCATAAGCTGACATTCCTGTCTAACGCTGCGAACGGCAGGCAAGAGCCCAGACTACCGGTATTCTCTGTACCGCAACGAAAATTCGCTTTCGGTACTGCAGGTGGAATTGCCTTGGTATGGTTGCGCCAGGCTAGAATTTTGAATGTTGAGAAACTCATTTCGCGGCGTCAATGATCAGCGCGCTGCGCCATAGCGTCATGCACAGCTTGCATGCCGCGGTCGGCCATGTCCGAGACTTCTGCAGCATGAATGTGCAGAGCTGTGACGACGTCAGGGTCAGCTGATGTACGTATCACAACAATACCTTCGTCAGTCACGTCAATTTGTGACTGCATCTCTGCCCCGTTTGCAAACAGAATATCTAGCGTTGGACTTTGAATAAAAATCTCTGGGTCATCACCGCGCGCAACACGGTCAACCATTCCCACAATGTGACTGACAAGCACCGCCATAACATCCTCATTGGACGACCTTGTCACCGTTCGTATACCGTTCGGCAAATTCGTGACTTCGCGGCTGATCGTGTCCACGTTTTCGAACATAATAGCAAGCTCTTCGGATTCAGCTTGAGAGGCGTTCACACCTTGAAGACCAGGGCTCTTTTTCATGTCATGGCTCATGCCATTTGCGCTGTGGCTGTCGTGCATACTGGAGTGCATGTAAGCATACATGTTGGTCTGGATCGTTTCTTTGAAAGCGATGCCAAGGCCAATTACTAGGGCTGCAACTCCGATGATGATCTTTGATTTTCTCATCTCAAACTCCATTTTAAACCTCAACTGAGAAAGGTAATCTCAAATTTACTATTGTGGACAGTAGAGGCGGTGTAAAACTGTGATGACTTCTGCCACTTCAACACCTTTTACCGAGTAAAATATGGTCTGACCGTCGCGTCTGGTTTCCACCAGCCCAGCATCCCGTAGCTTTTTAAGATGATGTGACATTGCGGGTTGCGATAGACTGGCACTTTCAGCAAGGCTCTGCACGCTCTGTTCGCCATCTAGCAAAATACACATTAGGCGTAGGCGCACCGGCTGCGACAACATTTCCATGAGCTTTGCGGCTTCTGCGATTTTTGGTTCAAGCGCGCTGATGTCCAGCATGGGGAAATTACCTCTTGTATATTTAGTATCACTTATATAAACGATTGCTGATATAAAGGCAAGCGCGACAGATGACCGCCTGCCAAAACTTACGACAGCACGATTAGGAGTTACTAGGTGGAAACTGAATTTACCCCCTTTGCATCATTGCTCGGTGGCGCGCTCATTGGCTTATCGGCTGTTGTGCTGCTAGCCGCCCACGGACGGATCGCTGGTATAAGCGGCATCGTGTCACGCATATTGCCGCCATCAGTCGATAAAGCTGGACTGCCACAAGGGATCATATTCCTGATTGGTCTTCTTCTCGCGGCACCGCTGTGGTTTCTCTTAACTGCAGCTGCGCCTGTTCAGGTGGTTTCACGCAATGGGTTGCTGTTAGTCATAGCTGGCCTGCTGGTCGGATTCGGTTCTGTTATGGGGAATGGTTGCACAAGTGGCCACGGTGTATGTGGCATCTCGCGCGGATCAGCTCGTTCCATTGCTGCGACAATGATATTTATGGCCACCGCCTTTGTGACTGTCTTTGTCCTACGCCATGTCGTGGGGGGCTAAGACAATGCATACATTCAGCACGCTCTTCGCAGGGCTATTGTTTGGGTCCGGACTTATCCTGTCTGGCATGGCGAACCCCGCGAAAGTTCAAAACTTCCTCGATTTGTTCGGCACTTGGGATCCCAGCCTTGCCTTCGTGATGGGCGGCGCGATCATGATCACAATGCCTGGATTCTGGCTGGTTCAGAAACGTTCAGCACCGTTATTCCATGGCGTGTTTCATCTACCAACGCGCACTGATTTCGATGCAAGGCTTGTCTTTGGCGCTGCAACTTTTGGCATCGGCTGGGGCTTGGGCGGTTTCTGCCCCGGTCCGGCATTGACGTCATTGCCATTGGCCGCCAGCGGCACACTTTTCTTTGTTCCCGCCATGTTGGTTGGCATGGTCATCGCAAAATACACGGCGGTGCCATCACCAAAAAGTCTTGAGGTTTGAAAGGAAAAATTATGCAAAACTATCCCGTTGATATGGCGATAAAGCCAGACGTCGAAGCATTCTTTGACTCGGCAACCAACACGATCAGCTATGTCGTTTCTGATCCAAAAACCAAGGCCTGCGCTGTCGTGGATTCCGTGATGGACATTGATTACGCATCCGGCCGCATTACCCACGATCATGCGGATCGCATTGTAGATTACATCACATCAAACGAGCTGACCGTGGAGTGGATCATCGAGACCCATGTCCATGCGGACCATCTGTCTGGTGCCCCATATCTGCAAGACAAGCTGGGCGGTAAAATCGGCATCAGTGCGCGGATCATGGAGGTCCAAGAGACGTTTGGAAAGATCTTCAATGAAGGGACTGACTTCCAACGGGACGGGTCGCAATTTGATGCGCTATTCCAGGACGGTGATTGCTACAAGATCGGCGAAATCAACGCCTTTGTGATGGCCACGCCGGGGCATACGCCCGCTTGTATGGTGCATGTGATGGGGAACGCTGCCTTTGCGGGTGACACGATGTTCATGCCGGACGGCGGATCCGCGCGCGCTGACTTCCCAGGTGGGGACGCGGGTGAACTATACGACTCGATCCAGAAAGTCCTAACTTTGCCAGACAAAATGCGGCTGTTCATGTGTCATGACTACGGACCAAACGGCCGTGATATCGCCTGGGAAACAACGGTCGCGGACGAAAAAGACCACAACATCCATGTTGGTGGAGGCGTGACCCGAGAGGCATTCGTCAAACTACGATCTGAGCGCGATGCGACGCTGGCGATGCCCAAGCTGATTATCCCGTCCTTGCAGGTCAATATGCGTGCTGGAGAAGTGCCCGAAGATGCAGATGGTCGGCTTGTATTGAAGGTCCCACTCAACCAACTCTGAAACTGTTCCCTTAGGAATCCCAAGATGCAAATCACACAACTTGATGCCCAGACATATATTGGGCCACAAATTTCTATTGCCAACTTGAACGACCTGAAGAGGTTGAACGTCAAGACTGTTGTTGTGGCGCGCCCCGAGGGAGAGACCGCTGATCAACCCGCTATATCCGAAGTGCGCGACGCCGCGGATGCTTTGGGCATCACTGTGCACCAGATCTCCGTCGTTCCAGGAAATATTACCGATGCAGATGCACGAGCATTTCGTGCGATCACATCAGAGGCGGATCATCCGGTTTTTGCCTACTGCCGTAGCGGTATGCGCGCGACATCGCTTTGGGCGTTATGTGCCGCTGAGCAAGGGCAGTCGCCTGACGAAATCTTGCGCATCGCGAAAGCCGCTGGCTTTGATCTGGCTGCTTTGGTGGCACGGCTCTCTACAAACGCAGCATAACTCAACGATAATAAGGCCACTGATCATGAACACGACGCGACTGGCTAAATATCTGCCGATCCTTGACTGGGGGCGCACGTATGACCGCAGCACGCTAACCAATGATATGGTCGCTGCGTTGATCGTCACGATTATGTTGATCCCACAATCGCTGGCATATGCTTTGCTTGCTGGGTTGCCGCCAGAAATGGGGCTCTATGCTTCGATGTTGCCCATAATTCTTTATGCGATTTTCGGGACCAGCCGCGCCTTAGCTGTGGGACCCGTTGCGGTGGTGTCGCTTCTAACGGTGGCAGCGGTGAGTAAAATCGCTGTAGCAGGGACCTCTGAATACATTGCGGCCGCTATCACATTGGCATTCCTTTCGGGCCTGATTTTACTTGCCCTTGGTTTGTTTCGATTAGGTTTTTTAGCGAACTTTTTGTCCCATCCCGTGATAGCGGGTTTTATATCGGCAACGGGCATAATTATCGCCGCGAGCCAGTTGAAGAACATCCTTGGCATCGATGCTCATGGACATACGTTGCCTGATCTTATCGGATCGCTTGCGCACAACCTGTCACAGGTGAACTGGGTCACCGCAGTGATTGGCGTGCTGGCGACGGGTTTCCTGTTTTGGGTGCGCAAAGGGTTACTGCCATTGCTTGTCAGTCTTGGGGTCGCCCCTCGCGCAGCTGGGATCGTTGCAAAAGCCGGACCTGTCGTCGCGATTGTGGCCACAACTTTGGTCGTCTGGTTTTTCGACCTTGCCGCAAGGGGTGTGCAGGTTGTTGGGGATGTGCCCAAGGGCTTGCCACCTCTGACCATCCCAACCTTCTCGTTGGACATGTGGTCCAATCTGATAGGTGCTGCGGTCCTGATCTCGGTCATCGGGTTTGTGGAATCTGTGTCAGTCGCACAAACACTTGCCGCGAAAAAACGCCAACGGATTGACCCAGATCAAGAGTTGATTGGATTGGGTGCCGCCAATTTTGGCGCGTCCTTTACAGGCGGGTTCCCAGTGACGGGCGGGTTTTCGCGATCTGTCGTGAACTATGATGCGGGCGCGGACACACCTGCGGCGGGCGCTTATACTGCGATCGGTCTTGCAGGAGCTTCGCTGTTTTTGACACCTCTGATATAGCATCTTCCAAAAGCGACCCTTGCAGCCACGATCATTGTTGCTGTGCTTTCACTGGTCGATTTCTCGATTTTGAAAAAGACATGGCTGCACTCAAAGGCTGATTTTGCGGCCGTCGCTACAACAATGAGCATTACCCTTGTGATGGGTGTTGAGTTGGGGGTCACAGCGGGAGTGTTGGTTTCGATCCTCATTCACCTGTATAAAACATCGCGGCCCCACATGGCGATCGTAGGTCAAGTTCCCGAGACCGAGCACTATCGAAACGTCTTGCGACATGACGTTTTGACTGACCCAGCTATCCTCACAATACGCGTTGATGAAAGTTTGTATTTTGCCAACACTCGGTTTTTGGAAGACCGCATTTATGATGAAGTTTCTAAACAGCCGAAGCTCCAACATGTCGTGCTGATGTGCTCCGCGGTGAATACGATAGATATGTCCGCTCTGGAATCGCTTGAAGCGATCAACGAGCGGCTCAAGGCTGGCGGCGTCACGTTCCACTTCTCCGAAGTGAAAGGGCCCGTTATGGATCACCTAACTGCAACCGGCTTTCTTGAAATATTGAATGGTGAGGTGTTCCTAAGCCAACATGGGGCTCAATCTGCTTTAAGGGGTGGATCATTGATCGGGAAACGCTTGCCTGCTTTGACTAGAGGGTAATAATCTAGATCACTCAGTTTAGTCGGATCGATCTCTTGGGATAGGCGTTTGATCGCGGCAACCGTGAAAAAGTGAATCAGAACTCCGCCACCGGTATTGAGGCACCACCGGCCATCCATTGTTCGCCAAGCTTGTGAGAATACAGCCACAAATCGGGGGCATCTAACGCTTTGGGCTATGCAGCTTCGCTGCCAAAGTGGTGCCCAGTGACGTAACCGCAGCACTAGATGTAAGTGGGGCAGAACCAAGAAAAGCGGCGATGCAATCGGTTGTGCTGGCATGGACAATTGCGTTTGGTGAGAGGCTGAAAGGGTGAGCCCATTGTGTGCACAGCGCGGCAAGGCTTGCTCCTGCAGGCCTCACCTTTGGTAAAAGCTCTGTTTTTACGCCTGCTGTTGCGGCCCACTCAGGCCATGTTTCAGTCGCGGGATCAAACCCACTTTTAAGTGCATTGTTGTGCTCAGAAAATCAACAACGCCATTCCATCAACTGTTTGCATCAATACGTTCAGGATCTTGGGGCGCGTAATTGGGGCGCGTACTCGAGACAACGGTGCCTCTTTCGTCCAAAACAGCTGAACGAATGCCAGCGGTGCCATGGTCTAGGCCAAGTGATAGTTACACATGTGCGCGCTGCCAAAACTTGGATTGTCGACACGTCCATGCGCCGCTTGCAGCTGTTCGCGTAAGTATCAGTCAGATTTTAGGTTGTCTTATTTCCAATGAATACAGGCCAACAAAAAACGCCCGCTGTAAACAACGGGCGTTTTCAGAATTACTGTCGAGGATACGCTTAGCGGCGTAGGCCTAGACGGCTAATAATAGATTGATAACGTGCTTCGTCTTTAGCGCGGGCATAGTCCAGCAGCTTACGACGTGTCGCAACCATCTTAAGCAAACCACGGCGACCGTGGTTGTCTTTTTTGTGTGTTTTAAAGTGCTCTGTCAAAGTCGCGATGCGTGAAGACAGGATTGCAACTTGAACTTCAGGTGAACCTGTATCGCCTTCTTTGATGGCGAATTCTTTCATCAAGCGTGCTTTTTCTTCTGGTGTAATCGACATCGGGGTCTCCTTTAAAAGGTTAGTGTGATGGCGCAGCCCGGGATGTCGTCCAGTGCAGGCCCATGGAGGTGTCGCCATGAATGATTCCATGGCAGACAACGGCGTATAGGAAATTTCTGGAGCGATGGCAAAGGAAAACTGCGAGAGCCCTTTAAACGTTGGCGATGACGCCCGTTTGCGCGAGGCTTTGCGGGATCAGTGCAATGTCGGTCAACGCAATATCACTGTCTGCATCAACGTCTGCAACAGCTTCGCCGTTCATTAGAATTTGTGTAAGATCAGGGTCAGTAGGATGGGGCGCGAGATCGATGGTTGGTTCATCACCGGCTGCATCATCCCAGACCAAAAGAATGCTATCCTTGTCCGCGTTAAAGTCGATTATTTGGGCTGCATGCCCCTCAGTGATCCAGTCACCCAGCACTATGGTATCGTTACCTGCGCCGGCTGTGACGATATCATCTTGGCCCGCTAAGATGGTGTCATCACCACCACCGCCGTTCAAGAAATCAGCTTGGTCAATGTCTTGGATGCCAGCCGTCGCGGTATCGTCCTCGACCCCATTCAACAGATCGTTGCCCCAGCCACCAAACAGACTGTCGTTGCCTAGGCCACCTGACAGCGTGTCATCGTCCAAGCCACCTTGCAGTGCATCGGACCCGATATCACCCGATAGGTTGTCGTTTCCAGTAGATCCCTGAAGTGCGTCATTTCCAGCGCCGCCATGCATCGTGTCATTTGAATTGTTGCCATACAATGTGTCGTCGTCATTGCCGCCATAGAGGGCGTCATTTCCGGCTTCACCGTGCAAGGTATCTGCCCCATCTGTCCCCAGCAATTGATCGTCGCCATTGGCACCGTGCAGGTCATCATCACCGTCACCTCCGTCGATGGTATCCTCGCCATTATACCCACCAATTTGGTCGTCGCCTTGGCCGCCCAATAAATTATCGTTTCCATTGGTGCCGGAGAGAATGTCGTCTTGGGGTGTCCCGACAGTTTCTAGGCTCATGTCGGCGGCATCGTCGCTGCTATCAGTTTCGAAAAACGTCACTGCGCCTACGGCCATCATTCCCATTAAACCAGCCAACCAAAGCATATCGAATCCTAAAACAAGCCATTTGAACAGTTTCATAGAACCACGTTCTTTCGATCCTTACAAAGGGATCAGAACTACTTGGTTAACGTGGCGCGGGTTTATGGACCGCTTTGCCAGCGTTCCGGCTGTTGGGTGTATGGCAGATAAAGCGGATGCTTGGGATGCCCTTGTTTTGAGAGGCCCAAGTGGAATAATGGCCGCTGCGTTGTTTTAAGCAAGACAGCCACTTGCGAACCGCGGTTCATATGAACGCCGTGCGTCCCCCAAGCTGCAACAATAGTATCGGCCCATGCTGCGCTTTCAACCAAAGTGGCATCATTGTGGGGGCCAATGGGATCAGTTGCAGCCTTCATATTGCGTGGGTCCGTATCGCGCCAGGCAAAGATGTTGGTGACCCGAAAACCACCAAACCCAAGGGTGCGGGCGCGGCGCTCACAGCGTTCAACTGTTGGGTCGTTTTGCACCTCAGTGGCGGTTGATGGATTGAGCATCACAAACAGCACTTTGTCAGCTTGATCATCCCACACGCGCGTCAAACTATAGCGGTAGCGTTCGCAGTCCGAGTAGACAGCTGTTGAGGGTGCATCGCCCTTGGTGTGGGTGCGCGTGATCATGACCACTTAGGTATTGAACACGCGGCTGGGGTGAAGTTCGCCAGCCTTATAGCGACCAACCGCAACGGCTTTTCCATCCAAAGAGGCCCAACACTCATCGCCGTATTCGACGTCAGATGCCATTACCATGCCGGGGTTGCCATTGCGCATACGCACGGCTCCTTCAGGTGTGGCACTGACCTGCGGTAGATCCTGCAATCCCTCTTCAAGGGGGCGCAAATACGTGTCTAACTCTGGCTGCTTTGCCAGTTCGTTGATCTGCTCAAGAGAGATGCCATCAGTAGCATCGAAAGGACCAGACCAGATGCGGCGCAACTCGCGCACGTGTCCGAAACAACCCAATGCTTCGCCCAAATCACGTGCGATTGAGCGAACATAACCGCCTTTGCCACATGTCATTTCAAGTGTGACGTGATCGGCGTCTGGGCGGTCCGTCAAAATCAATTCGTCGACCCATAGAGGGCGTGCTGCCAATTCAAGGTCTTCACCGTCACGTGCCAGTTTATAAGCGCGTTGGCCGTCGATCTTTACCGCTGAAAACTGTGGCGGAACTTGCATGATGTCGCCAATGAATTGGCCCAGTGCGTCTTTGATTTGTGCGTCTTCTGGACGTGCATCTGATTTTTTCTGAATCTCGCCTTCTGCATCATCGGTGTTGGTCGACTGACCAAGACGGACTGTGAAGGTGTAAGCCTTCAAGGCATCTGTAATGTAGGGTACGGTCTTTGTGGCCTCACCCAAAGCAACAGCCAGAACACCAGTGGCATCAGGATCAAGGGTGCCCGCGTGGCCCGCCTTTTTCGCATCGAATGCCCACTTCACTTTGTTCACTACAGCAGTCGACGTTAGGCCTGCTGGTTTATCAACAACCAACCATCCAGAAATATCGCGTCCCTTACGTGTACGGCCCATGTGTGTATCCTATCGAGAATGTCATCAATGCAGAGTGGCCGAGTATCGCGCGTGTGGAGTACTGTCAATTCGCAGGAACGACTGTGCCAATAATTGGTCCAAGACGGCGGCCTATGTCGTTGCGCCCTAACTGTGGTGCGTACAGGCGGCTGACGTTGCCATCCATGAACAAAGCTTGGGGCAATTTCAGATGGTCGCGAAAGAAGCTGCCGAACTCGTGGAAGGTGACGGTGTCGTTTGAAATAGCGAAAACAGCCGTGGCCCCGTCAGCCGTTGTTCCTACAGCATTACGGATGTAGCGCGATGTGCCAGTAGCTAAAAATCGCGGGTGCAATTCGCCGTCAATAACAAGCATCGGACCGGATTGGGTCGCGTATGTGCAGGCTGGTTTTTCATCAAGGTAACGCAGTGTTTCGATCACGTTGGCTTGCTTATCTTGCAGGCACAAAATACCGTTTGGCAGTAGGCCGAAATTGCCAGGCCCTGCATTGGGGATAACGCGCATGATTTCCACGCCATCTTCGATATGGTGACCAACAGGGGAACGATTTTTGTGATACATTCCAGCGTTCATCGCAAAGCCTAGTTTTTTGCCAGTGCCTTGGAGCGCATTGTTTAGAATCCCAAAGTGACCATAGGGTACGCCCGCGTCATCGTTCAAAAACAGGCGCAGGGTTTCAGTGTTCATATCGACAGTGCAGATTGAATAGGCGTTGTCGGCGTAGGTCACATCCTCACAAGTGGCTGCTTGTGCCATTCCAAACATAACCATCCATGCCAACGCGGCCCGCAAAATCATTCAGGTGTATCCACCTCTTCAACGTCAACTTTTGCGATGTCGCGTGCGACATGTTCTTGAGCCAACATTTTACGTGTCGCATCCATCTGGTCGTAGGTGTCATCCAGCTGAAAGCGCAACTCTGGTGAGTGTTTGAGCGCTAGCTTTTTGGTGATCGTTCTGCGGATGTCATACATGTTCTTGGCCAACAGCTTAAGGATGCCATCTTTGCCTTCGCCGCCCAAAGGGAGGATGTAACAGGTTGCGATCTTTAGATCGGCAGATACCCGTACCTCGCCCACGGTAATCGACATGCGGCTGAGTTCAATGTCATGAACATCGCCGCGTGAAAGGATTTCAGATAGTGCGCGACGAATTAACTCGCCGACGCGCAATTGGCGCTGGGATGGTCCGCGCCCCTCGGATGATTTGTTCTTAGCCATAAAAGTGCATGTAAGGCGACTCGTGCCCTTTGCCAAGCGCCACGTGGCAGGATAGGTGTTTAAGCGAATATGCGCGGATAAGGATAAGCGAAATGACCACATTGCCAGGAATCGTTGTGACAGGAGCTTCAGGCCGGATGGGCCAGATGCTGATCAGTGTGATCAACGACAGCAATCGTGCGACGCTTGTGGGTGCAATCGAGCGTTCAGGACATGACTGGGTTGGTCGTGACGTGGGCGAGGCGATGGGCGGTTCTGCGCAAGGCGTTGTTGTAACGGATGATGCGCAAGCGGCTATTTCTAACGCACAGGTCGTCATCGATTTCACAGCGCCGTCCGCCACAGTCGGGTTTGCCGAAATGGCCGCGAATGCTGGCGTTGTTCATGTGATTGGTACCACAGGCATGACTGCGGATGAGATCGCACTGCTTGCGCCATTCGCTGACCGTGCAGTGATCGTCCGTGCAGGAAACATGAGCTTGGGTGTGAATTTGTTGACCCAACTTACGAAGAAAGTCGCAGCTGCCTTAGACGAAGATTTTGATATTGAAGTGATTGAAGCGCACCACCACCACAAAGTTGATGCGCCGTCAGGCACTGCATTGATGTTGGGTGAAGCCGCCGCAGAGGGGCGTGGCGTTGCCCTAACCGATACAATGGACAGTGGCCGTCACGGGATCGCTGGTGCACGCAAACGTGGCGATATTGGTTTTAGCGCGATCCGTGGTGGCGACATTGTGGGTGAGCATGACGTTATGTTTGCTGCGGCGGGTGAACGTATCGTTTTGCGTCACATGGCGACAGATCGCGCTGTTTTCGCACGCGGTGCGTTGAAGGCTGCATTGTGGGGGGTGAAGCAAACACCCGGTGAATATGACATGCTGGATGTGCTAGGACTGAACGACTGATTAAGTTTCAATTAGGCGCTAATTCTCCTGAATAGCTTAAGTTTGGCCACAGTCTTGCCCCACAAAGTGATCCGGTGCCTGCTAAACCACGTAATGTTGGTAACATGGGCATAAGGAAAAACGGGATGCGGAAACTATCACTTACCCTTGGATGTGCTGCGGCTTTAATCGCGGGGTCTGCTTCGGCTGATTTGGCTATGATCAGCAGCCAATCTGATTTTTTACGTTTGATTGCCGGTAAAACCCTTTCTCGTCCTCTGATCAAAATTGAAGTTTCAGAAGATGGTAGCATTTCAGGCAAAGGTGCACGCTGGGCTGCCACAGGTGACTGGATGTGGCGCGATGGGTTCTTTTGTCGGAGCCTTTATTGGGGCGGATCTGAATTGGGCTACAACTGCCAAGAGGTGCGCGCCAGCGAAGGGCGCGTTCGGTTCACATCCGATCGTGGTGCAGGCGATTCTGCTGATTTCAAACTAAACTAGTTCCTGTGATCGCCTAGAAATCGACGGCGATCCCCTTTCTTTCCCAATCTCCAAAACGAACTGGCTCCGGCCCTTTTCGGCCGCCCAATTCAGTTGGTAGTTTGAATTCGCCCTGTTCTTTGCGGCGCGTTTCGGCCTCTGCTAACGCACGTTTTGCGGCTTCGGGTAAATCCTTTGAGATATCAGTCATCGATTGGGTTCCTTTGCGGCCATGACGTTGATATACGCCGTGCCTTGTCAGGGACAAGCCCTGTACCGAAATTGCGATGCGAATGGCGAAGGATCAATTCAATGACAGACAAGCGCACCGATACTGGCGTCCAAGCGCGGCGAGGCGCAGTTTATGTGTTGGATCAGGTTTTGGGTGAGGGCAAATTGATGTCCGAAGTCCTAGCCGCTGGTGCACTTGATAAATTGGAACCTGCAGATCGGGCGCGGGCCCAACGCCTTGCAACCGAAACTTTGCGTGGCTTGGAGCGCGCTGATCGCGTGCTTCATAAACATCTGCAGAAAAACCCACCGCTTATGGTGCGCAATGTGTTGCGGGTCGGAACCGTTGAATTGTGCCAAGGTGCGGCTGCACACGGCGTGGTCAATGCGATGGTTCAGTTGATTTCTGGGCATAAGCGATACGGTAAACTAAAAGGCCTAACCAACGCAGTTTTGCGCAAGGTTGCGGCCACTGGGCCAGAGGCTTGGCACGCTTTGCGCCCGCCACGTATGCCCAAATGGTTGCGCAGTCCGCTGTCCCAAGCATGGGGCAACGAAGCGATGGCGATTATGGAAATCGCGCATTTTGCCGGTGCGCCTTTGGATTTGACACCACGTGATGGTGATGCTGCAGCGCTGGCCGCGCGGGTGGGTGGATCGGTTTTGCCGACAGGGTCTGTTCGTCTGGCGGATGCTGGTCAGGTATCGACAATGGATGGCTATAGCGAAGGTGCTTGGTGGGTTCAGGATGCCGCTGCGGCAATCCCGGCGCGAATCCTTGCGCCAGAGGATGGTGAAAATGTTCTGGATCTTTGTGCGGCCCCAGGTGGCAAGACGATGCAATTGTCGGCAATGGGGGCGAATGTTACGGCCGTTGATGTTTCTAGATTCCGCATGGCGCGTGTCGAAGAAAACTTGGCGCGCGTTGGATTGAAAGCAGATGTTCGTGTGGCTGATGCCCTTACCCTCGAGGGTGAATTTGATGCCATCATGCTTGATGCCCCATGCTCTGCAACAGGTACGATCCGCCGGCATCCTGATCTTCCACATGCAAAAGATGGCGCAGAGTTTGGTGAGCTGATAGATCTTCAGGCGCGTATTCTTGATCACGCGTGGACGTTGCTAAAACCTGGCGGGCGGTTGGTGTTTTGCACCTGTTCGCTCTTGCCCGATGAAGGCGAAGTTCAAGTTGAAGCGGCGCTAAAACGTCATCCAGATATGAATGTGAATCGTGATGCGTTGGGCATTGAAGGCGTCGATCCGTCTTGGATAACGACCGAGGGCGGTTTGCGTTTGCGTCCAGACTATTGGCCAGATTTGGGTGGTATGGATGGTTTCTATATCGCAGTGCTGACCAAAGCGTCTTAATTTTGGCAAAATTGGTGACTTTCTGACCTTCACAGGGTATCAATTCTTCAAACGCCCCTAGAGCGTAAGAAGGCAGAGCACTATGTCAAATCCAAATGGGTTCACTGCGCGCAAAGCGCGTTTTCTAAACCGTGTATATGCACGACTTGCGACCCGAACACGGGCCGCAACAGGATTTGTGTCCTCGCCAGAGCCCCGAACGATCGGTAGTTTTGCAAAAGGCCGCCAATTGGTTGCTGGGAATTTTCTGTTTGCGGGATATTTGATTGAAGCGCCTGATGCATCAATTTGGGCCCTCAAAGCCCCAAATGCAGCTTTCGAGGGTGATTTGCATGGTTTTGCGTGGATGGACGATTTGGCCGCCGTTGGTGACACGCCTTCACGAGCAAGCATGCAATCTTGGTTATGGGAGTGGATCGACCAATTTGGACGTGGCTCAGGTGCGGGTTGGACGCCTGATCTGACGGGTCGCCGCCTTATTCGTTGGATCAACCATGCCTTATTCGTCTTGCGCGGCCAAGAGAGTGATCGCTCAGACGCATTCTATTTATCGCTGGCCCAGCAGACGACATTTTTGTCCAAACGCTGGCACAGTGCGAGTCCTGGTTTGCCGCGCTTTGAGGCGCTGACGGGGCTGATTTATGCGGGCCTTTCCTTGCAAGGCATGGAGAGCTTGGCCAGACCTGCAATTAAAGCGTTGGCTAAAGAATGCGCTGTTCAAGTCGATAGTGACGGCGGGTTGCCAACACGTAATCCAGAAGAGTTACTTGCGGTCTATACGTTGTTGACATGGGCGGCAGCCGCACTGGATGAAGCGGATCTTGAGGTTCCAGCTGAGCATCTGGGTGCAATAGAGCGGATCACGCCGACATTGCGTACTTTGCGCCATTCTGATGGTGGGTTGGCCCGTTTCCATGGTGGTGGACGTGGCCAAGAAGGTTGGTTGGATCACGCATTGGCTGCGGCTGGTATCAAGACTAGCCAACCTGATGGGCTATCCATGGGCTTTGCGCGGTTGTCTGCAGGTCGGACCAGCGTGATTGTTGACGCAGCGGTTCCGCCACGCGGAAATGCTTCACGCAGTGGACATGCTTCGACACTGGCATTCGAATTGACATCTGGCCGCCGTCCTTTGGTCGTGAACTGTGGGTCTGGCGCATCTTTCGGCGCTGAGTGGCGGCGCGCTGGGCGTGCAACGCCATCGCATTCAACCGTGGTCTTGGATGGGTACTCAAGCGCGCGCCTTGGTGATGCAGATCGTGCCAGCAGTTTGGAAACTTTGATCGATGCGCCAAAACACGTGCCAATTGAGGTAAGCCAAGCCCCGGATGGTCTTCGATTTCAGGGCGGCCATGATGGGTTCTGTGACATCCATGGCCTAACGCATGCGCGCACACTTGAGCTAACCTTTGATGGCCGAGGACTCGCTGGTGAAGACATGTTACTGGCGATGGAAGACGCCCAGAAACGTCAGTTCGATCGTTCCATGGACGATGTACGCCTTGGTGGAGTGCCGTTTGATGTGAGATTTCATCTCCACCCAGAAGTCGACGCAACACTAGATTTGGGCGGTGCTGCGGTCTCAATGGCACTTAAAAGCGGTGAAATCTGGGTTTTTCGTCATGACGGCAAATTTAATTTAGCCTTAGAGCCAAGTGTTTACCTAGAAACTGGCAGATTAAAGCCACGCGCATCGCAACAGGTCGTTCTATCTGGCCGCGCAGTAGAGTATGCCACGCGCATTCGGTGGTCTTTGTCCAAGGCGCAGGAAACTGCGATTGGGGTCAGAGACTTGAACCGTGATGAACTTGACCTAGCTGACTTACCTCAAAGGACCAATTCCAAATGACTGATCTCTACCCTGTTCGCCGCGCTCTGCTTTCTGTTTCTGATAAAACCGGATTGGTTGCCTTTGGCACCGCATTGGCCGCGCGTGGAGTTGAATTGCTCAGCACAGGCGGCACCGCAAAAACACTACGTGATGCAGGTTTGACCGTTAAGGATGTTTCTGAAGTGACTGGTTTTCCGGAAATGATGGATGGTCGCGTTAAGACGCTTCACCCGGTTGTGCATGGTGGCTTGTTGGCGCTGCGTAACAATGATAAACACGTTGCTGCGATGGATACACACGATATCGGCTCGATCGATTTGGTCGTTGTGAACCTTTACCCATTTGAAGAAACCCTCAAACGAGGTGCCGAATATGCTGAAATGATCGAGAACATCGATATTGGCGGTCCTGCGATGATCCGTTCAGGTGCAAAAAACCACGGCTTTGTGAATGTGATTGTGGATGTCGAAGATTATGACGTTGTGCTTGCAGAGCTTGAAGCCAACGATGGTCAAACAACATATGTCCTGCGCCAACGTTTGGCACAGACCGCTTATGCTCGTACGGCTGCCTATGACACGGCCGTGAGTACATGGATGGCATCGCAAATTGGTGAGACACCGCGTCGCCGCACCGTTGGTGGGACATTGGCGCAAACATTGCGTTATGGTGAAAATCCGCACCAAGCGGCAGCCTTTTATACAGATGGTTCTTCGCGCCCTGGCGTTGCGACTGCGCAGCAGCACCAAGGCAAAGAGCTGTCCTATAATAACATCAATGACACAGATGCAGCGTTTGAACTGGTCAGCGAATTCGATCCAAGCGAAGGTCCAGCTGTCGCAATCATCAAACACGCGAACCCGTGCG
>JAGSGK010000096.1 GCA_023955215.1 Paracoccaceae bacterium | reverse complement strand
CCTCAAGAAACGGGATCGTCGCGCCATGAATTTTGTCCACGGCGCCTGCGTAAAATTCCATATAGCGGGCAAGGGCAACAACATCTGCGCGGGCTTGTTTGACGGGTTTGCCCACGTCCATGGATTCAAGGGCGGTTAATTCGTCAATGTTTTCAAGAACCAATTCACCAATGCGGTGCAGAATGCGCCCCCGTTCAAACGCTGCCAATTCACCCCATGCACCGTTCAATGCTGCATCCGCAGCGGCAACCGCGCGGTCAATGTCAGCCGCGTTGCCTCGTGCGATGTCGCATAAGGTTGTGCCGTCTGATGGGTTTTTCAGCGCAAGGGTTTGGCCCGACAGCGCGGGCACCCAATTATTGGCAATAAAGCAATGGGTAGGGTCGATGTTGAGGGGGCGAATAGTCATCCGGATGTCCTGTCGCAAAACTCTCCCCCTCAGGCGCGAGGGGCGTGTTACGGTTAGATTACCGTAACACTACGCATATGCAACACAGCGCGATTACCGCCGTAGATTAAGCGTCCGCTAGGATCATCTTGGCGCAGTTTTCGCCGATCATGATCGCAGGGGCGTTGGTGTTGCCCGATACGATCTCTGGCATGATCGAACAATCCGCGACCCGCAAACCGCTGATGCCATGCACGCGCAGTTTCGCATCCACAACGGCGTCTTGCCCGTTGCCCATCTTGCAGGTGCCCGTTGGGTGATAGATCGAAGCGGTGTTGTTGCGCGCCCAATCAAGGGTGGCGTCATAGTCGTCGATATCCAGATCCGCGTGGGGGCGGTATTCTTGGGAAATCTTGCCGGCAAGTGGCGCGTGTTTGGCGATTGTACGGGCGATGTTCACGCCTGCCACAACCGTGCGGCAATCGGTTTCAGTGGACAGATAGTTTGGAATGATCTTGGGATAGACCTGACCATCGCCTGAGACCAAACGGATTTCTCCACGGCTTTCTGGACGCAACTGACAGACCGACATGGTGAAAGCCGAGAACTTGTCGGCCCCCTTACCAGGGTTTTCGGCAGATAGCGGTTGGACGTGGAATTGCACATCCGGCGTTTCCAAATCTTCGCGTGTTTTCATGAAACCGGTCGCAAGGCTGGCGGCCATCGTCATTGGGCCAGTGCGGGTCATCAGGTATTTAAGGCCAATCTTGGCCTGCCCAAACAAACTGCCGACTTCGTCGTTCAGCGTTGGTTCATTGCATTTGTAAACCAAACGGGCCTGCAGGTGGTCCTGCATGTTCTTGCCCACGCCGTTCAAATCTTTCTTAACCTCAATGCCGTGCTCTTGCAGCTGAGCGGCTTCGCCGATGCCTGACAACATGAGCAACTGAGGGGAGTTGATAGACCCGCCGCTTAGAATCACCTCGCGGTTGGCTTTCACCACCACTTCGGCGCCGCTGCGGTCTTTATAGGTGACACCAGTGGCCACACCGTTTTCGATATTCACCTTTTGCACTTGGGCATGGGTGACGATCTGCAAATTTGAACGGCTGCGGGCAGGGTTTAGGTAGGCAACGGCCGTGGAACAGCGTCGCCCGTTCTTTGATGTCAGTTGGAAAAAGCCAACGCCCTCTTGGGTTTCGCCGTTGTAATCGGGGTTGAATGGATAACCCGCCGCTTGCGCCGCTTCGACCCATGCGTCCGTGATCGGGCGTTGAATGCGCATGTTGGACACAGACAATGGACCGTCGTCACCGTGATAGTCATTCGCACCGCGTTCGTTATTTTCTGCCTTCTTGAACAGGGGCAGCACATCGTCCCATGACCAGCCTGCGTTGCCCATTTGGGCCCAGCGATCATAGTCCTGTGCCTGACCACGCACATACAAAAGACCATTCAGTGAGGAAGAACCGCCCAGAACCTTACCACGGGGCCATTCAATGGAACGGCCATTCAGACCTGCGTCTGGTTCAGTCTTATAGCACCAGTCGACGTTTGGATTGTGAATCGTCTTGAAATAGCCAACTGGGATGTGAATCCACGGATTTAGGTCGCGACCACCCGCTTCTAACAAAATAACTTTGTTGAAGGGATTAGCACTTAATCTATTGGCTAAAACACAGCCAGCAGAGCCTGCACCAACAATAATATAGTCCGCTTCCACAAGGATTCTCCCGTCCGTTTGAATTAAGGCTATACAGAATGGATTTGTCATACTACACTTTTTTGATAATAAAAGTCTCATTAATTGACAATAGGGAGAAGTGTCATGGGAATTAACGGAAGAATCGGGAATCTATCCCGTCGCGATCTATTTCGCGTAGCAGGCAAGTACGGCATGAGCTCAACGCTCATGGCAGCGGGGGGCTTCGGGGGAGCGATGAGCCTTGCAAACTTGGCTACTGCAGCAGAATCCACGTATGAAAAGCGTTTCTCAAAACCAGCAAAACACACATTCAAATTTGGTGCTGCTGGCTTCAACCAACGCAACCTTTTGATCGAACGCGCAGGCGCGCTTGAATTCGCACGTGACCTCGAAGCACGTACAGACGGCGAGATTCGCATCGAGTTCATCGGCGATAACCAAATCTGCGGTCAAACATCCTGCGTTGAAAAATGTCAGCAAGGTATCGTAGACTTCTACGCGGCCTCTACACAGAACTCTGCCGGTGGTGCACCGTACTTGAACGTACTTGATTACGCGTACATGTTCCGTAACCGCGCTGACCAATACCACTTCTTGTATTCACCAGCGTCTGCAGCTTTGCTTCGTGAGCCTTATGAAAAGCGCCACGGTCTAAAACTGTTGTTCTCACACGCTGAACTTCGCGGCATCCAGTTGGGTCTCGCTTGGGAAGATAAGCCAACAGTAACCTCTGTTGAAGATCTTGCAGGCACAAAGAACCGCGTAACAGGTACACAGCTTGGCCGTATCGCCATGAAAGCTTTGAACTTGAACCCAGTTCCGGTTGCTTGGGAAGAAACACTTGATGGTCTGAAGCAGGGCTTGATTGATGGTGCAGAAACATGGGCGTCCGCAGTTGCATACGCAAACATGTCACCGGTTGTTTCCCAGTCCGTACACTTGAACTTCTTCTGTGGTACAGAAGCGACTTCAATGAATGCTGGCGTATTTGATAGCCTATCTGGCGATCTACAAGACGCAGTTCTGGAATCGTCTTACTGGGCGCAAACACACGTTCAAGCGGCGAATGAGGCTGCACTTGTGAAAACTGTTGGTCAATCTGATCCACAGCTTCCAGGTACAATCTTTGCGCAAAACAACGTGCGTAACGCATTCTTGTCCGACGCTGAGATCAAGAAAGCGGAAGAAATGTGCTCACCAGAGTTCCAACCACAGTTGTGGGAAGACTGGCGCGAGCGCCTTAACGGCTGGTCCGGCGGTCGTGACACGTACCAAGAAATCTATGACGAAGTGCGTACAATTTCTGCAGATACTCTGCCAGAAAATGTTGAACCACGTCGTTGGTGGAAAGGCTAATCCACTCGGATTAGTTTTGGGCCGATCCGTTTTTTGCGGGTCGGCCTTTTTTTATAGCTTTTTAGAAAAAAGACGATGACATTCAAAGTGCGCACCAACAGGAGGGAGAACCTGTCGTGTGGTCTTTAGATGTTAAAAGGGGGGATACCTAATATGTCGATTTGGTCCGAAGTAGCAGCCATTATACCTGCCATCATGTCTGGTGACTCGTGGGAAATGAATACTGCGTTCAAGAAAGATGGAATGTGGTTGTTCATTGCGGTGCTCACACTACTTGGCGGCATTCTTGCGCATAACATTTTTAAGTATGTGCCCTTTATTGAGCGTCACTTAGAACGCACTATTGCGGTCGCGATGTACATCATGATTGCAGCAATCATTTTCTGGGGTGTGGTCGACCGGTTTGTGTTTTCGAACCAGTGGTCTGGATCAACAACCATCCCACCGTTCCTATTCATGGTCATGGCGTGGTTCGCCTGTTCCTATAACGTCAAATTGCGCACGCACCTCAGCTTTAGCGAATTCCGCTCAAAGATGTCCCCACGCAACCAAATGGGTGTTCTTTCAATGGACACTGTTCTGTGGCTTGGCTTTTGTTTGTTGGCAATCACCACGTCGCTTCGGTTCACTGTGCTGTCCGCCCAGAATTTTCAGATGGTCGACGGTGTCGATGACACAATGAAATGGTGGTTCTACATCACCGTGCCAATCGCGTTCACCATGATGTCAGGCCGTGTAATCGGCAACTGGTTAGAGGATTTTGGCAACTACAGATCCGGAAACACAATTATCAAACAAGCCGTAATTGGGGGGGATGTCTAATGACCGACGCAACATGGATCACGCTTATTTCGCTAGGCGTCACGATGTTCTTCATGCTGGGCACACCTGTCTTGCTGGTTATCTTTTACTGGGTGGTGGGCTGTAGCTTTGTCATCGACCTTCCGCTGGACAACACAGGCAACGAGTTGCTGAACGTGTTCAACAAAGGGTTCGCCTTGCTGGCCATGCCGCTGTTCATCCTAACAGGGGACCTGATCAACCAATCAGGGATTGCGCGACGATTATCGGACTTTGCCTACTCTTGCTTGGGCTGGCTGCGTGGCGGCCTAGCGATGGCGGCTATCTCAGCTTGTGGTTTGTTCGCAGCGATCTCTGGATCAAACTCTGCGACCACTGCAACAATCGGTTCAATGCTTCACCCTGAAATGGTCAAAGGCGGCTACGACGAACGCTTCTCTGCGGCCACTGCAGCGGCTGGCGGAACAGTTGGGATCATCATCCCACCGTCGATCATCTTCATCGTTTACGGGTTCCTGTTGAACCTGCCCATCTCTGACCTTTTCATTGCGGGTATCTTGCCAGGTGCCTTGATGGTTCTGGCCATGATGACCGCAGCGTTCATCATCTGCACCATCAACGGTTGGGGTTACTTGATCAAAATGTCACCAACGCGCGTTATCAAAACCGCAATCGGTGCATGGCTTGGGTTCTTTGCAATCGGTCTGGTTCTATGGTGCATCTACACAGGTCGCGCCTCTCCGACCGAAGCGGCGGGCGTAACGGTTGGTGTATGTATCATCATCGGCTTGCTGTGCTATCCGCTGAACAAGATCATGGGCGACGACGAAAACGAAAAGGTTGAAGACAAATCAGCCGTTTCCATGTTGGTCGTACAAGGGTTCACATTGATGAGCCTGCCACAGATCGTTTCCCGCTCTGCCCAAATTACGGGTATCCTTGTGCCGCTGATCGCTATTTCGGTGGCCATGCAACAAGTGATGTCATCCCTTGGGGCAAAGGAATTTATCGGCGGGTTCGTGACGGGTATGGGCGGTTATTATGCGGTTCTGTTCACATCCATGGCGATTGTGTTCGTGACAGGGATGATCCTAGAATCCCTGCCAGTGACCATTATCCTTGCACCAATCTTAGCACCAATTGCGGCGTCAGTCGGGGTTGATCCGATCCACTTCTCAGTGATCTTCCTTGTGGGTGCATCGATTGGGTTCATCACACCGCCCTATGGCCTCAACCTTTATGTGGCGTCGGGCGTCACTGGGGTGCCGTACTTCAGGCTGCTACGCTACACAGTGCCATACTTGATCGCTTTGATCTCAACATGGATCTTGGTTGCACTTACACCTGAATTGGCACTATGGCTGTTGCCAACCAGATAAGGCGAGTAAATGCCAAACGATATGGCAGACCAAAAAGGACAGATTCCAACAAACTTACGGCTATTGTTGCTGTTGGAAGAAGTCGCACGTGCAGGCGTCCCCGTGACGCCTGCCGGTTTAGTCGAAGCGTTGGGCCTACCAAAACCCACCGTGCACCGACTGTTTAACACCGCCGAAGAGGAAGGTTTTCTACAGCGCGACATCGATGGACGGTCTTATGGACCGGGCCCACGCCTGCGCCGCCTTTCCGTGAATACGCTGAGCTCACAACGCCTGCGCACCCTGCGCCTGTCCATCTTGACCGAAGTTGTCGAACAGATGGACGAGACCTGCAACATCTCGGTCCCAGACCGCGAACACATGGTGTACCTTGAGCGGATCGAAACCAAATGGCCGCTGCGCATTCAGTTGCCAGTAGGGACCAGAGTGCCGTTACACTGTACGGCTTCTGGTAAAATGTACCTCAGTTCGCTGAACCCACGTTACTTGGATCGCTACCTTGCGACCCACAAACTTGAAGAGCACACCAGTAAAACGATCACCGATGTTGCGGCCCTCAAGGCTGAACTTAGCAAAACGCGTAAGCGTGGTTATTCCACGGATGATGAGGAATTCATGTACGGGATGGTCGCGGTGGCTGTTGCTATTGTGGACGACCAAGGACGCCTTGTGTCTACATTGTCCACTCACTCCCCTTTGCAGCGTAACAACTTGGTAAAAATTACTGAAAATGTCAGCATTCTAAAATCAGCTGCTGAAAAATTATCGGACTTGTTGCTCACCTAAAGGTGTCAATCTGTTGACAACACCCCTTGGTGTTCGCCAAAGATTACAGCAATGGACCGGCGGTTCTTATATAGAAAATCAACAGGAGATACGCATATGATGCGCACCCGTGCAGCAGTTGCAGTCGCAGCAGGTCAGCCACTTCAAGTTATGGAAGTGAACCTTGACGGTCCACGTGCAGGCGAAGTTCTGGTCGAAATCAAAGCGACAGGCCTATGCCACACAGACGAATTTACCCGTTCAGGCGATGATCCAGAAGGTATCTTCCCAGCGATTTTAGGCCATGAGGGCGCAGGTATCGTGATCGAAATCGGCGAAGGCGTAACATCTTTGGAAGTGGGCGATCACGTGATCCCGCTTTACACTCCAGAATGTCGTGAGTGCGAATACTGTCTGAACCCAAAAACCAACCTTTGCCAAAAAGTGCGCAGCACACAGGGCCAAGGCTTGTTGCCAGACGGTTCTACACGTTTCTCCATGTTGGATGGCACGCCGATCCACCACTACATGGGTTGCTCTACTTTCGCGAACCACACAGTTGTTCCAGAGATCGCATTGGCGAAGGTCCGTAAAGACGCGCCATTCGACAAAATCTGCTACATCGGTTGTGGCGTAACCACTGGTATCGGCGCGGTTATCAACACGGCCAAAGTTGAAATCGGTTCAACTGCTATCGTGTTCGGTCTGGGCGGTATCGGCTTGAACGTTCTTCAAGGCTTGCGTCTTGCGGGTGCGGATCAAATCGTTGGTGTGGATCTGAATGACGACCGAATTGAGATGGGCGAACGTTTTGGCATGACCCATTTTGTGAACCCATCTAAAGTTGAAGGCGATCTGGTTGAGCATCTTGTTGAACTAACGGGCGGCGGCGCAGATTACACGTTTGATGCAACCGGCAACGTTGGCGTTATGCGCACAGCGCTTGAGGCATCACACAAAGGTTGGGGTGAAAGCATCATCATCGGTGTGGCACCAGCTGGCGCTGAAATCTCAACACGTCCGTTCCAATTGGTCACTGGCCGTACATGGCGCGGGACTGCGTTTGGTGGTGCTAAAGGCCGCACAGACGTTCCAAAAATCGTTGATTGGTACATGAACGGTAAGATCGAGATTGATCCAATGATCACGCACAAGCTGACCCTTGATCAAATCAACGAAGGCTTTGAATTGATGCACGCTGGTAAATCTATCCGCGCTGTCGTCGAATTCTAAATTAAGCTGATTTTTACGAAGGTTAACGCTGAAAGCAGGGTTAACAATTCGTGAATTATCGTTGCCTCTGATGAGGTGACCAAACTGTGCAGTTCGCGGGTCGAATTGCACAGTTTTGCGTTTGTGGGGTCTGTTTTGGCTATTTGGGCGTTTGGCCACTGTACAGAACCCTTTGCAAACTGTGCAGTTTGTCGTGAAAATCGTGGCGCACGCTCAATTAACTTGGTTTCGGGACGCTACGGCGGGGTGGTTTTTTCGGCTCGGATACATATATCTCAAACAACCCAATTGAGAAGCTCCTTGCGATGAAAATTACCGTTAACGGCACCCAACACGACATCGACGTTGAACCCGATATGCCCCTTCTTTGGGTGCTGCGCGACGAGCTAGGGATCACTGGTCCTAAGTATGGTTGCGGCATTGCCCAGTGCGGTGCTTGCACTGTCCATATGAACGGTGAAGCGGTCAAATCCTGCCAAGTTGCAGCAGAAGATATTGATGGAGAAGTCGTTACAATTGAAGGGCTTGGCACACCTGATGCGATGCACGCAGTGCAATCCGCATGGGTTGAACATCAGGTCGCACAATGTGGGTACTGCCAGTCCGGTCAAATGATGACGGCGGCTGCATTTGTGCTGGAAACACCAGCGCCCACTGATGAGGAAATTGACGAAGCAATGAGCAGCAACCTTTGCCGTTGTGGTACTTATCCCCGTATCCGCGCTGCTGTGAAAACAGCCGCCAAAAACCTAAGCGAGGCCTAAGTCCATGGGAAAGCTCAAAACAATCGCCCGCCGCACATTTTTAATCGGCTCCGCCGCCATAGTCGGCGGTGTTGCATTCGGCGTTTACCGCTACAAAACACTTTACGCGAACCCGTTGCTAAATGACCTGTCAGAAGGCGAAGCCGCGTTAACAGCCTATGTGAAAATTGATGCGTCTGGCATCACGCTAATCACGCCACGCGCAGACAGCGGGCAGGGTGCGTATTCAGTCCAAGCTATTCTTATCGCTGAAGAATTAGATGTTGAGCTGGATCAGATTAATGTTGATCCGGGCATGCCAGACAAGGCTTATTATAACACGGCCCTAGGGGCAGACGGGGCACCCTTTGCCCCGACAGATGATAGCTTTGCAGCGAACACGACCCGTACAGTCATGGATTCATTGATGAAATTCATGGGTATGCAGATTACTGGTGGCTCAACAACCGTTCCAGATTCATACGAAAAACTGCGCGTAGCTGGCGCTGTCGCCCGTGAAACTCTCAAAATGGCGGCAGCTGAAAAGACAGGTATCGCCGTTGCTGATCTGACGACAAAAGCCGGCAAGGTGATCACACCAGATGGCACTGAAATCCGCTATGAAGACCTGGCCGCGATTGCTGCAACTTTGGATCCAGTGGAAGACGTTACTTTGCGCGATCCAAGCACATGGCGCATTTTGGGAAAACAACACCAACGCTTTGATACAGTTGCAAAATCTACGGGCACCCAAGCATACGGAATCGATTTCAAACGTGACGGTATGGTGCATGCAATGGTGCGCACAAACCCACGTCGTGGCGGAGAAATGATCAGCTTTGATGACACCGAAGCAAAAGCGATGCGAGGCGTTCAAAAGGTGCTCCCGATCACGGGCGGCATTGCCGTTGTGGCCGACAACACCTGGCGTGCAATTCAAGCCGCGAATGCTGTTGAGATCGAGTGGGGAGCAGCGCCGTATCCTGCCGAAATGGATGCGCATTGGCAGGCTCTGTCCGATAGCTTTAACGAGGATCAACAAGACAGCCGCCAACGCGATGACGGCGATGTCGTTGCCGCAATGGACGGCGCAGATGTGATCGAGGCCGAGTACCGCGCACCCTATCTGGCCCACGCACCGCTTGAGCCTATCAGTGCCGTTGTTGAGGTGTCTGAGGACCGTGTGGATGTTTGGACAGGTACACAAATTCCACGTTTCGTTCAGACCAACGTGTCAAAGATGACAGGCGTCGATTTTGATGATGTGCACGTGCATGTTTTGATGATGGGTGGCAGCTTTGGCCATCGCCTTGAAGACCGTGTAGTGAAAGAAGCCACTGAAATCGCAATGCAAATGCCGGGTGTTCCGGTTAAGCTGACTTATTCACGTGAAGAAGATATGGCGCACGATGACACCCGCCAAATTGCTATGGCGCGTGGGCGCGGCACTGTTAAAAATGGTCAAGTCGAAACGATGGATTTAGGCATCGCGATGCCGTCCGT
>JAGSGK010000245.1 GCA_023955215.1 Paracoccaceae bacterium | reverse complement strand
CACATATAAGATCTCATGCTTTTATCGAACGATAATTTAAATCAGGGATACCAAACATCATGGCCGATCCAGAAATGAAGACATTCGATATCATCTTTGAGGGCACTGGAACCATGTCTGGAAAGATGCGCAACGACGTTAAAGTTCATTTTGGAACGATGAATGAGACCTATGATCTCGCAACAGATGAAGGCCCATTTCATGGTGGGGATGCAACCGCTCCGCCCCCACTCGCTCTGTTCACGGCGGCGCTAACAGGTTGCATCATGACCCAGATCAGGGCTTTTTCCAAACGAATGAAAATCCCGATCGGACAGGTTACAGTAAACGCACGCCTGCATTGGCGGGGTGAGCAAATGGGGAACGATCCTTATACAACAGCGCCTGTTGGTTTTGATCTGGATATCGATTTTGACAGCCCTGCGAACAAGGAGGACCAGATGCGTTTGATGGCGGCCGCCAAGAAGGGCTGCTTCATCGAGACCACCTTGATGCAAGGGCTCGAAGTGGGGCACAGACTTCAAATTGACGGCGATTGGCACGACGCATAGAGGGCCGCTCATGACACAGCCTGACATAGCCCCCAATAAGCCACCAAAGCGCAAACGGCTCTCGTCCGAAGCGCGGCGTCAGGATTTTATCAATCAGGCGATTGAGTTCTTCGCGGAAGAAGGTTTTGAGAGCTCAACCCGCGGCTTGGCCAAGAAGCTTGGTGTCACACAACCGCTTTTGTATCGTTATTTTCCATCCAAAAACAACTTGATCTCAGAAGTATACGACGCCGTTTACGTCAAACGTTGGCAACCTGAATGGGAGCCACTTTTGCGTGATCGCTCACGACCCTTGGCAGATCGCTTGAATACGTTTTACAAAGTCTACACTGACGCGATTTTTAATCGCGAATGGATGCGGATATTTCTGTTCTCAGGCCTCAAGGGCGTCGACATCAATCGCCGTTACATGCAACTGGTGCGTCAGCGCATTCTGGAACCCATCCTTATTGAAGCACGCGTTGAGTTTGGATTGCCAGACGTCCCTCCAAAACATTGCGAAGTTGAATTCGTGTGGGTCACACACGGCGGCATCTTTTATTATGGCGTACGGGATCTAATCTATGAAAGCGCGATCTCCACCGACAAAGACCGCGTGATCGCCGATGCAATCACAGCGCTCATGGCCGGGTTAGAAATCAAATTGAACGGCCCAAAACAAACTTAGGCAGTCGTTCCGCGCGCGGGATAGCTGTTGTCCATCGCGAACTTAACTTTAGACAGCAAAAACCCCACATCAGGGCGTGACCACGGCATGTTTGAGATATCAATCAGGTATAAACGTCCATCTGGACGCACCCAAAACAAACCTGGCTCCGCAAACTGGGGGATTTCGGTTTCTTTGAAGGCTGTCGATAGATAAAGCCCCCAGTTGCGCACATCATCTGCCGTTGCGCCGTATGCGATATCGAGGTTGGCAAGCTCCCACTCCGATTTGGTTTGTGTTGCGCGATCTTCGGGGTCCATGGACACGGCAACTACGTTGACACCAGCATCTGCCGCCATATCGGTCAGCTCATTTAGCTTGCTCAGATACATTTTGCATACAGGGCAATGTAGGCCACGATAAAAAATCACCATCGTGAAGTTTTTTGGGGTTTGATCGGCAAGCGCCCAAGTTCCACCGCCAACCAAAGGCAATGAAAGTTCGGGCGCTTGGCTGTCTGGCATAAGTTTTTGGGTCATTGTTTTGATTCCTAGCTTGATCCTTATTTATAACTCGATAACTTAGGTTGTATGTCGCGTAAAGGTTGGGCGACGAATCCATCTAGCTAGGAGACATCATGAAAGCTCCAGACTTTGACTATCTACGACCAGCAAGTTTAGCTGCTGCCGTTGCGATGCTTGTTGAATATGATGGCGAAGCTATGCCGCTTGCGGGTGGGCAAAGCTTGATGCCGATGATGAATTTTAGAATGGCTGCGCCCGAGGCCTTGATCGACCTCGTCAATCTAAGCGAGCTGCGTGGTATTTGGGTGGAAAGCGATACAATCCGTATTGGCGCAATGACGTCTTACGCCGATTTAAAGGGTGATGCTGCAGTGCAAAAGCATATCCCACTATTCAGCCTCGCACTGCCCCATATCGCCCATGATGCGATCCGTAATCGTGGCACGATTGGCGGCTCTCTAGCGCTTGCTGATCCAGCGGCCGAAATGCCCGCGCTAATGCTCGCATTGAACGCAAACATCGAAGTTGAAGGGCCAGATGGCGCACGCATGCTAAGCGCCGATGACTTCTTTCTTGGCATGTTCGAAACGGCTTTGGATGGTGAACTCATCAAAGCAATTCACATTCCGGTGGCAAAGTCCGAGCAACGTTTCGGCTTTCATGAACTAACGCAGCGCCACGGTGATTATGCCCTTGCAGGGGTTGCTATCGTTCAAACGTCAAACACATATCGCGCGGCCTTTTTTGGGGTGGCCGACCGTGCAACGCGCGTGCCAAAACTTGAAGCAGCACTTGAACAAAACGAGGATATCACCTCCGTTCTCGCACATCTCAATAGCGTCGATTTCACAGATGATATTAAAGCAAATCATACGACCCGTCAGCGTCTTGCTGGGGTTGCTTTGAAACGCGCGCTGAAAGGAATGACAACATGAGCCGCTATATAGATATCAGCCTACGCGTTAATGGCGAAGATGTGCGCGCAACCGTTCCGTCCCGCCTAAACTTAGTCGATTTTCTACGCGAAGAGCTTTCGTTGACAGGTAGCCATGTTGGCTGTGAACACGGTGTTTGTGGTGCATGTACTTTAACCGTAAATGGAGACACGGTTCGCGGGTGTTTGATGCTTGCAGCGCAAGCTGACGGCAAAGAGATCACCACAATCGAGGGCCTTGCTGAAAACGGCCAAAGCGCGCAGCTACAGGCGGCCTTCACCAAACACAACGCGCTGCAATGCGGCTTTTGCACCCCCGGAATGCTCGCCAGCGCGCTTGGATATCTAAACACAGGCGGCAGTGCAGATCGCGATGCCATTCGTCAGCACATCTCTGGCAATTACTGCCGCTGCACCGGCTATCAATCCATCGTTAATGCAATTTGTGACGTGATCGAGGAGACAAGCATATGACCGGTCCTGCCCATATCTTCGACAAGCCAAATCGCTATATCGGCAAACCTGAGCCTCGCGCAGATGCGGCGCGTTTGTTGCAAGGGCGCGGAACCTATGTTGATGACCAAAAGCTACCGCGCATGGTGCATGCCGCGTTCGTAAGATCTCCACATGCGCATGCAACGATCCTCTCGATTAATGCGGAAGAGGCTCGCGCGGCTACCGGCGTGGTCGCGGTGTACTCCGGTGAAGACTTGGCCAAACATGTCACGCCCTATGTCGGTACGCTGACCCATCTTGCTGGCCTTCGTTCCATGCCACAGCATCCGCTCGCGGTGGGGGTGGCGCGTTGGCAAGGTGAGCCTGTTGTGATGATCGTCGCCACCTCTCGCGCTTTAGCCGAAGATGCCTGCGAGCTGGTCTATGTAGATTACGCTGAGCTCCCCGCAGCAGTCGATTCGGAGACCGCTTTGGATACGGGTGCGCCAATTATTCACTCTGAACTTGGAAGCAACCTCGCTTGGGAACGTGATGTCGTCGTAGGCGATATCGACGCTGCTTTTGCCGCGCCTGACGTACATGTGGTGGAGCGCCAGTTTCGCTTTGGCCGCCACACTGGTGTCACATTGGAAACGCGAGGCACTGTATGTGACTATGATCCGTCTGAAGATCAACTGACCGTCTACTATTCTGGCCAAGCGCCGCATATGATGCAGGTAATATTCTCCAAGCATCTCGACTTGCCCGAAGAAAACATACGTGTCATTTCCAACGACGTGGGCGGCTCTTTCGGAATAAAAATCCACACATATGGCGATGAGATTGCGACAGCGGCAGCCGCTAAACTACTCAAACGACCTGTGAAGTTTATTGCCGATCGATTCGAAAGTTTTTTAACAGACATCCACGCACGCGATCATATTGTGAGAGCTAAGATGGGGGTTACCGAAGCGGGAAAAATCGTAGGTATAGACTTTGATGATCTTACTGGCATCGGCCCGTTTTCTATGTATCCACGCACTTCAGCAATTGAATGTAATCAAGTTCTGAACCTAACGGGAGCCCCTTACGTGATGGAAAATTACCGCGCGAAAGGGCGCGTCGTATTCCAGAACAAAACGCTGATGTGCCAGTACCGCGCCGTCGGCCACCCAATTGCTATGGCAATCGCGGATGGCTTGCTGGAAGACGCAGCGCGAAAGATTGGTATGGATCCGGTTGCGCTGCGTGAGATCAATTTGATGGCGGATGACAGTTACCCGCGCACTTCTGCGACGGGGATGAAGCTTGATGATCTCAGCCACAAACGCGCTCTGCGCAAACTAACCGATCTGATGAATTACGATGGCCTGCGCGCGAGGCAAACCTTGGCTCGCAAAAAGGGTATTTACCGCGGAATTGGCTTTGTTTCAATGGTCGAAGTTACTAACCCCAGCCCAATGTTCTATGGCATTGGCGGCGCGCCTATTGCATCTCAAGATGGCGCAACTGTGCGCCTTGATGCGGGTGGGGCGCTCCATGTTTCATCTTCAATTACCGAACAAGGACAAGGCACAAACGCCATTCTCGCGCAGATCGCGGCTGGTGTGTTTGGAGTTGATCTCAACCGCGTGAAAGTCACTACAGGCGACACCGCAACCACACCCTATGGCGGAGGCACATGGGCTTCGCGCGGTGCCGGAATTGGCGGTGAAGCTATGTTGCAAGCAGCGCAAGCACTGAAGGAT
>JAGSGK010000289.1 GCA_023955215.1 Paracoccaceae bacterium | reverse complement strand
GTCTGTGGCTGTCACGACCAACCCATAAGGGCGGCCAAAGGCACAGTATAAAAACCCAGAATAATAAGCGACATTGTGCATCGAGGTTAACACACAAGCATCAATACCCTTTTCAGCCATGCTCGCGCGCAATTTGGCCAAACGGGCCTCATACTCATCAGCAGTGAATGGGAGGGCCTTTTGGCCTTGGTGGAAACGGTAGTGTTGTGGACGTTCCATCAACATAACTCCTTCTTTACGGCTTGGCGCTGCAGACGAAGAAGGGGCGTGAACCATCCCTCACCGCGGCAACGGCAAAGCAAAGTCCCGGCGTTCAGGATGGTGAAACGGGAATACGCAAAACTGCGAGCGACGCCATCGCTAACCCGTTGCGTCTAATTGGCGTAAAACAACATCAGTTGGCAAGAAAAATCTCACCAACTGATGAATAGGAATTAGGCATCTTGATCGACGGTTTGTAGCTGTTGACCAAGGCCATCAATAGTTAGGGACATCACATCCCCCTTCTTGAGGTAAATCGGCTCAGGCTTCATTCCCATCGCCACACCCGGAGGGGTGCCAGTTGTAATCACATCACCTGGATGCAGGGTCATCAAGGTGGACAGATGCTCGATAATTTCAGCAACGGAAAAGATCATCGTACTGGTGTTGCCCGTCTGCATCCGCTTCCCGTTCACGTCGAGAGACATGTCTAGATTTTGAGGATCAGCCACCTCGTCACGCGTCACAAGCCATGGGCCCGTTGGCCCAAATGTGTCGCAAGATTTCCCTTTCGTCCACTGCCCTGTCAATTGCGTTTGGAAGTGCCGTTCAGACACATCGTTAACGACGCAATACCCCGCAACATAGTCTAATGCGTCCGCTTTAGAGACGTATTTTGCCGTCTTACCAATAATTACACCCAGCTCAACTTCCCAATCTGTATGCGTTGATCCGCGCGGCATAACCACGTCATCATAGGCCCCCACAATGGCAGAATTTGCTTTGAAAAAGAGAATAGGGTGTTCTGGAATGGCGGCACCGGTTTCGGCCGCATGATCAGAATAATTCAGCCCAATGCATAGAAATTTACCAATATTCCCGACGCAGGCACCAATGCGCGGCGAACCATCAACGATAGGCAACGTACTGTGATCAATCGCACGCAACGCAGCGATGCTATCATCGCCCAACATATCACCATTGATGTCAGCCACATGATCCGACAGATCGCGCAACAAGCCTGCATTATCAATCAATCCAGGTTTTTCCGCGCCGATCGCGCCGTAACGTACAAGTCTCATTTGGGTGCCATCCTTTGATCACAGCAATTTCTTGCCAGTTTACAGATCAATTTCAAACGCACCAGTGGCGATCACTGTAATATCCCCATTCCCTGTGCTGCATAGTTCTGCGAAGTTGAACAAAATCGAGTTAAAGGATCACTCATGAGCTACGTTATCCCCCCTGCCCCACAAGCCAGCCTAACTGTTACAAATTCATCTGATCGTTTCCCAGTGCGCCGCATTTTTTGTGTGGGCCGTAACTATGAGGAACACGTGGTAGAGATGGGAAATGACACCCGTGAGGCACCGTTCTTTTTCACAAACCCTGCAGAGGCCGTGATGGATAGTCCCTGCACCATACCCTATCCGACCCTCACCAATAATCTTCACCACGAAATAGAACTGGTAATAGCCATCGGCAAAGGCGGTTCAAACATTGCCCCCGAACACGTGCAGAGCCACATATGGGGCGCTGGCGTAGGCATCGACATGACACGCCGCGACGTTCAGCAACAAGCCAAAGACAAACGCCGACCTTGGGATATGTCGAAAGGGTTCGATCATTCCGCACCTATCTCTGCATTGGTTCCTCTGGCGGATGTACCCAGCTTAACAGAAGGTCGTATCTGGCTGTCTGTGAATGGTGAACCACGTCAAACAGGGGATATCGGTGATATGATATGGACCGTGGATGAGCACATCGCAGCCTTATCCCAAGCGGTTCGGCTGGAAGCTGGCGACATTATAATGACAGGCACACCCGCAGGTGTGGGCGCTGTTGTACGTGGTGACGTGATGACCGGTGGCGTTGATGGTATTGGTGAAATTAAGGTAACGGTGGCCTAAACCATCATCGTTGCGTTCACGCAGCGTTTCCAGCGTTCATACAGATTAGACCGTTCATCCTCAGACAATCCGGGTTTAAACTGCTTTTCGCAGGCCCATAGTTCTGCAAAGCCTTTGGCATCAGGGTAAACGCCTGCACGCATCCCTGCCAACCATGCCGCACCCAGCGCTGTTGTTTCGACCCCTGCTGGCCGATCAACAGGCGCGCCTAACATGTCAGACAGAAACTGCATCGCCCAATCATTTGCGCTAAGGCCCCCATCCACACGAAGGGTCGATTGATCTGCATTAGGCCAATCGGACAACATCGCCTCGGACAAATCACGTGTTTGAAAACCAATGCTTTCCAGCGCTGCACGTGCGAAATCAGCGGGGCCACTGTCGCGCGTCAGCCCATAGACTGCGCCGCGGCAATCAGCGTTCCAATAGGGCGCGCCAAGGCCGGTAAACGCCGGCACGATGGTCACTTCTCCACTGCCCTGCTCGGCCAGTTCTTGGGTCTCGCGCGCATGCGAAATCATCTGCGCTCCGTCACGCAGCCATTGCACCACCGCACCTGCAATAAAGATCGACCCCTCAAGCGCATAGGTCGGGACACCATCCAGCTGATAGGCGATGGTGGTCAGCATTTTATTCTTAGATGGCACCGCATCCGCACCGGTGTTCAACAAGGCAAAGCAGCCCGTGCCATAGGTGGACTTCATCATCCCAGGTTCAAAACACGCCTGCCCAATGGTGGCGGCCTGCTGATCGCCCGCAACGCCCAAGATCGGCACTGCGGCCCCCAAATGTGACGCATCCGCGATCCCAAAGTCGGCCGCGCAGTCCAACACCTGCGGAAGCATCGCAGGGGGCACGTCAAGGAGCGCACACATCTCACCACTCCATTGCCCTGCGTGAATGTCATACATCATCGTACGGGCCGCGTTTGTGGCGTCTGTGACGTGTGAGGCCCCATTGGTCAGCCGCCAGATCAGGAAGCTGTCCATGGTACCAAACAGCAACTTGCCTTCAGCGGCGCGTTCCCGCGATCCCTCGTGTTGGTCCATCAGCCATTTCACCTTGGTTCCACTGAAGTACGGGTCAGGCAAAAGGCCGGTGATCTTGGCGATGGTGTCGCCGTGACCCTGCGCTTTTAACTCATCACAAAACGGGGCCGTACGGCGGTCTTGCCAAACAATTGCCTTATGCAGCGCCCTACCCGTCTCAGCGTCCCAAATCACGGTTGTTTCGCGTTGGTTGGTGATCCCGATCGCGGCCAAATCGCTGGCGGTGATCTGTGCCTTTTCCAATGCGGCGCGACAGGTCTTAAGAACGGATTCCCAAATTTCTTCAACGTCATGTTCAACCCAACCAGAGGCCGGAAAGAACTGTTCAAATTCTTGTTG
>JAGSGK010000101.1 GCA_023955215.1 Paracoccaceae bacterium | reverse complement strand
TTGATGCTGGGTGGTTTCACGTCGATCCCTGGTGCGATTGTTGGCGGCTTGATCATCGGTGTGGGCGAGAAATTGTTTGAGTTCTCGTTTGGTCCGATGTTGGGCGGCGCGACAGAAAACTGGTTTGCATATGTACTTGCGTTGGTTTTCTTGGTGTTCCGTCCCCAAGGTCTGTTTGGGGAGAAGATCATTGAACGTGTGTGATCAATCCAGCGCTGTAAACAGCTTGATCGTGAATGCGGCAAGTACGGTTATACCCAGTGTTGATGCAATGGCGATGTTGCCTGTGATGGCCCAGGTTGCTGTGGCGCACAACACGGCAGCGACCAACCACAACAGCAACGTATCCCACAAGGTATCTGACCTTGGTGCGGATCGTTCAACCACTGTGAAATCAGTTTCCAATGCGTCTGGAACACTGTCCAAGATCGCGGCCTTCTGTTTGTCGAACTCAGCTTGGGACAACGCGCCACTGACGCGTTTGGCCTCAAGCAGCCGCAAATCGTTGAATATTGTCGACATGGATCCCACTCCGTTTTCTCACGGAATGTGTCGCATCGGAAATTGGGCAGAATGTGGCAAAACGCTGAAAAGTGAATTGCTGGTTAACGCCGCGTTGAAAACTAATGAAAACGGATCGCGTGTCGCGGTTTGGGGAGCACACTAATGTTTTATCGTGAAGCTGGCGATTTCAGCACATCCTATCCCGAAGACAGCCAAACCTTTCCAATCCGGTTTGATCGCTATCGTTATTATTTGGTCCTGTTTGTTGCGATCTTCGTGATCCCATTCACAATCAATGACTATTGGGTAAATTCGATTTTCCTACCGTTCTTGATCTACGCGATCGCTGCAATCGGCCTGAACATTCTAGTTGGCTATTGTGGTCAGGTTTCCTTGGGCACAGGTGGTTTCATGGCTGTGGGGGCGTATGCCTGTTACAAGTTGATGACCTCGTTTCCCGAAGTCAGCATGTTAATCCATGTCTTAATCGCGGGTCTGATCACGGCGGGTGTTGGCGTCTTGTTCGGTCTGCCAAGTTTGCGGATCAAAGGTTTCTATTTGGCGGTGGCCACCTTGGCGGCACAGTTTTTCCTCGTTTGGTTATTCAACCGTGTACCGTGGTTCTACAACTACTCGGCGTCTGGCCAAATCTCGGCTCCTGAGCGCACAGTTTTTGGGATTGAGATCACAGGTCCGAATACAGAAGCATGGGCGACCTATTTGTTCTGTCTGGCCTTTGTTATCTTCAGCGCGGTTATTGCGCGTAACCTTACGCGCGGTGCTTTTGGTCGCAAATGGATGGCCATTCGTGATATGGATATTGCCGCGGAAATCATCGGGGTGAACCCGTTGATGGCAAAGCTAAGCGCGTTTGCTGTTAGCTCGTTCTTTATCGGTATTTCAGGTGCGCTGTTCTTTGCAGTGTATTTGGGCGCGGTTGAAGTGGGCGAGGCCTTTGGCATCACCAAATCATTCACCGTTTTGTTCATGATCATCATTGGCGGCCTCGGATCGATCTTTGGATCCTTCGCCGGTGCTGCGTTCTTGGTGGTCTTGCCGGTTGTTCTGAAATTGGTTGGCGTGGACTGGTTGGGTTGGCCAACAGACATCGTTGCCCACTTGCAGTTGGTAATCGTCGGTGCGTTGATCGTGATCTTCTTGATCGCAGAACCGCATGGTCTGGCGCAGCTTTGGCGTGTTGCCAAAGAGAAATTGAGATTGTGGCCCTTCCCACACTAGTGGGGCGGCTACCAATAATGGCGGGAAAAACCCTGCTCAACGAACGCTGGTCAACGCCAGCACATATCGAAAAATCCAGGGAGGAAAAATCGATGAAAATGAAACTAGGAACAATGGCAGTCGCCGCCGTAATGGCAGCAAGCCCAGTTATGGCGGACCTTGTGTTCCCATCACTAAGCTATCGCACGGGTCCATATGCTGCTGGCGGTATTCCGTTTGCTGATGGCTATGCGGATTACTTCAACTTGTTGAACGCACGTGATGGCGGCATTGGTGGCGTTATGACGTCTGTGCCAGAATGTGAGACAGGCTATAACACTGAAAAAGGTGTTGAGTGCTACGAGTCTACAAAAGGCGAAGGCGCGCTTGTGTATCAACCGCTGTCTACAGGCATCACATATCAGTTGATCCCAAAAGCGACTGCTGATGGCATTCCAATCCACTCAATGGGTTATGGCCGTACGTCTGCTGCGAATGGCGATGTTTTCTCAAACGTCTTCAACTATCCGGCAAACTACTGGAACGGTGCGTCTGGTGCGATCAACTATCTGATGTCTCAAGGCGACATCGCGGGTAAGAAAATCGCGCTTGTGTATCACAACTCTGCTTACGGCAAAGAGCCGATCCGCACATTGGAAGAGCTGTCTAAAAAGCACGGTTTTGAACTGACATTGTTGCCAGTTGATCACCCGGGCCAAGAGCAGAAATCACAGTGGCTACAAATCCGTCGTGAGAAGCCTGACAATGTCATCATGTATGGCTGGGGCGTTATGAACCAAGTTGCGGTTCAAGAAGCTGCAAACATCCGTTACCCAATGGAAGACTTCATCGGTATCTGGTGGTCAGGTTCTGAGAACGACGTTCTTCCTGCAGGCGATGCAGCCAATGGCTACAAAGCATTGACGTTCCACGGTGTTGGTAATGACTTCCCTGTCTTTGCAGACATTCAGAAGTACGTTGTAGACGCAGGCAATGCGGCTGGTGCTGGCGATCAAATCGGTACGGTTCTTTATAACCGCGGTTTGTATGCGGCTATGTTGGCAGCAGAAGCTGCGAAAACAGCACAAGAAATCCACGGCACTGCAGACATCACAGCGGCGATGATGCGTGACGGGATGGAAGCGTTGGAAATCACTGAAGCGAAGATGGCGGCCCTTGGTCTTCCAGGCTTTGGTCCAGAGTTCAACGTATCCTGTGCCAACCACGGTGGTCCGGGTCTTGTTGGTATGACCCAGTGGGATGCATCTGCGAAAACTTGGTCTTTGATCAACGAATTCGCACCATCTGACATGGATGTCATTCAGCCATTGATCGATGAAGATTCTGCAGCCTATGCGGCAGAAAACAACATCGCATCTAACTGTAAGTAAGCTGACTATTCTGGCGGCGCTTTTGGTGCCGCCAGTTCCCCCAGAATTTTTGCAACAATGAAGTGAACCTTATGTTGGACAGCGGACAAGACACTGAGACCCTACTAGAGGTCAACAACATCGAAGTGATCTATAATAGCGTGATCCTTGTGCTGAAGGGCGTCAGCCTATCGGTTCCCAAGGGCGGTATTACGGCATTGTTGGGCGGCAACGGTGCGGGCAAGACGACCACACTGAAAGCAATCTCAAACCTTTTGGCGTCAGAGCGTGGTGAAGTGACCAAAGGCTCCGTCAAATATCGTGGTGAGGATGTTCATGAAACTGATCCCGCCGACATGGTGAAACGTGGTGTGGTTCAGGTGATGGAAGGTCGTCACTGTTTTGAACACCTCACGATCGAGGAAAACCTGCTGACGGGTGCGTATACGCGTAAGGATGGTAAGGGCGCGATCGCGGCGGATCTTGAGATGGTGTATAACTATTTCCCGCGTCTGCGCGAACGGCGCAAATCCCAAGCGGGCTATACCTCGGGTGGTGAGCAACAAATGTGTGCGATTGGCCGCGCTTTGATGTCTCGCCCTGAAACGATCCTTTTGGACGAACCATCCATGGGTCTGGCCCCACAGTTGGTGGAACAGATTTTCGGTATCGTGAAGTCCATTAACGAAAGCGAAGGCGTGTCGTTCTTATTGGCTGAGCAGAACACCAACGTGGCTTTACGCTTCGCCCACTATGGCTACATTTTGGAATCTGGTCGCGTTGTTATGGATGGTCCTGCTGCTGAATTGCGCGAGAACCCAGATGTGAAGGAATTCTATTTGGGCATGTCTGATGATGGACGCAAATCGTTCCGTGATGTGCGGTCGTATCGCCGTCGTAAGCGTTGGTTGAGCTGATACGCCACGCCCTTTGAACCCCCAGTTGGATACGATTTTGATGACCACATTTTACGACGATCTAGAAACACGCAGCGCCGACCAGCGCGAGGCCGATCAGTTGGCCGCGCTGAACGGTCAACTGGCGCGTATCGCAGGTCATGGTGGCACATCGGTGTCAGATGCTGACAAACTGTTGGATCTGTCAGGATTGGCGACACTCCCTGTGTTGCGCAAATCTGATCTGGCAAAGTGGCAGTCTGAAAAGCCGCCCTTTGGTGGTATGCCCGTCTCTAACGTGGCGCATGTTTTTCAATCTCCCGGTCCGATTTATGAACCGGGTGGCATTACCCACGATTGGTGGCGCATGGGTCGTTTCCTGCATGCTGCGGGATTTGGCAAAGACGATATTGTGCAGAACTGTTTTGGGTATCACCTGACACCTGCAGGTATGATTTTCGAATCCGGCGCACGGGCTGTTGGGGCGACCGTTCTGCCGGCGGGCACTGGGCAGACTGAACTTCAAGTTACGGCGGCCCATGATGTGGGCACGACTGCTTATGCTGGGACACCTGATTATCTGAAGGTGATTTTGGACAAAGCCGATCAAATGGGTGTGACCCTTGGTTTTACCAAAGCGGCTGTTGGTGGCGGTGCGTTGTTCCCGTCCTTGCGTCAGGAATATGCGGACCGTGGCATTGCATGTTTACAGTCGTACGCAACAGCAGATGTTGGAAATATCGCGTATGAGAGTGCCGCGATGGAAGGTATGATTTTAGACGAGCAAATCATCGTTGAGATTGTCATTCCTGGCACCGGCACACCTGTGTTCCCTGGTGAAATTGGTGAGGTTCTTGTGACCTCATTGAACCCAGATTATCCACTAATCCGCTTTGCCACCGGTGACATGAGCGCTGTTATGGCAGGGCAATCACCATGTGGTCGCACGAACACCCGTATCAAAGGTTGGATGGGCCGCGCCGATCAAACGACCAAGATTAAGGGTATGTTTGTACGCCCCGAACAGGTTGCTGCCTTTGTTTCACGTCACGAGGAAGTGGACCGCGCGCGTGTAATTGCATCGCGTGAAGGCGAACAAGACATCCTGACGGTTCAGGTGGAATGCGATGGCGGTGACGCGGATGCATATGCCGCCAGCGTCGTCGATACGATGAAGATGAAGGGCAAGGTTGTGGTCTGCGATCTTGGTACTTTGCCGCGTGATGGATTGGTGATCGAGGACCAGCGCACCTACGAGTGATATGTCGCACTGGATTTCCTGAGTGAATTAGTCGTAATAGACCTTAATGACTGATCACGCCGCATATACCCCCGCATTAAAAAAGCGCGCGCGCCATGCGCCCCTTGGGCTATCCGCTGTTGCCGTACTGGTTGCGGCGATCTGCTTGTTGCCGATGATGGCGGTGGCCATCGCGGCGTTCAGTGGTGGTACGGGCACGGTATCACAGCTGTTAGGCTCTGTTTTGCCGCGCTACGTTGGCAACACTGCATTGCTGGTTGTGCTGGTTTCAATTGGGACGCTTTGCCTTGGCGTGGGCGCTGCATGGTTGGTGACGATGACCCGCTTTCCCGGTGTGCGATTGTTTGAAATTGCGTTGGTACTGCCGCTCGCATTTCCGTCCTATGTTTTGGCTTATGCTTATACCTATATTCTGGATCATCCAGGGATCGTACAATCGACCCTGCGCGATGTGATGGGGTGGGGACCGCGTGATTATTGGTTCCCAGAGGTCCGTTCCCTTGGTGGTGCTGCCTTCATGCTGGTGCTGGTTTTATATCCTTATGTCTACTTGCTCGCGCGCGCTTCGTTCCTGCAGCAAAGTGGAACAACATTCCTTGCCGCACGGGCCCTTGGCAGCAGTGCATGGTCTGCGTTTTTCCGTGTGAGTTTGCCTTTGGCACGTCCTGCCATTGCGGGCGGTGTACTGTTGGCCGTTATGGAAACGATCGCTGACTTTGGAACGGTTGCGTACTTTGGCGTTCAGACATTCGCGACAGGTATTTACACAAGCTGGTTCACCTTGGCTGATCGTGGCGGCGCAGCACAACTTGCGCTTTGTTTACTCAGTTTTGCACTGCTGCTTGCGATGTTGGAGCGCATCCAACGGGGGCGGGCGAAATATTCAGATGCCGCACGCGGTGGTCAGGAAAAAACGCAGCTTCAGCTAAACGGCGTTCACGCGTTTGCGGCCTTTGCGTTGTGTTCTATTCCGGTGCTGTTGGGGTGTGTGTTGCCGGTTGTTGTTCTGTTCAACATGGGGCTGGGATCAGAACAAGATTTGCTGAGCAGTCGCTACCTAGCGTTCATTCAAAACTCGCTTACACTTGCAGGCATTGCCGCGGTTGTTACCGTTTGCGCGGCTGTCACAGTTGGCTTTTTCCAGCGCATGCAACCGGGGCGGTTTTCCAGCGCCACAGCTTACATTGCGCGTCTTGGTTACGCAGTGCCAGGCGGTGTTGTTGCCGTCGGCCTGTTGGTGCCCTTTGCGGCCTTTGACAACGCGTTGGATGCTTGGATGCGCAGCACGTTTGATATCTCAACCGGACTACTGGTGACGGGTTCCATCTGGTTGCTGATCATTGCCTATCTTGTCCGGTTCTCTGCTGCGGCCCTTGGTGCATATGAGGGGGGACAAGCATTGGTTCACGCCAACATGGACGCCGCCAGCCGATCCTTGGGGCAGACCCCTTGGGGCACATTACGCCGCGTGCATTTGCCGATCCTCACACCCAGCCTGTTGACTGCGTTGTTGATCGTGTTCGTGGATGTGATGAAAGAACTGCCTGCGACCCTGATCATGCGACCGTTCAACTATGACACTTTGGCGGTACAAGCGTATCGCCTCGCATCTGATGAGCGGCTTGAGGGCGCAGCGGTGCCCAGCTTGGTCATTGTTGCAATGGGGCTGTTGCCCGTGATCTTGATCTGCCGTCAGGTCGGGCGGGGGAAATAGGGGGCGCAAACCCCCTATTTGATTTTAGGAATTGTCGCCAATTTTGTCTTGGGTCTGAGTGTCAAAATCTGACGCATCGTGACGTTCATGCAGTTGCTCGGATGGCTCGCCAAATGGACGGTTTACCATGCGACCCCGTTGAACGGCTGGACGCGCGTTGATCTTTTCAGCCCAGGCCATAACGTTTGTGTAAGACGCAACATCCAAGAATTCAGCGGCCGAATATAGGTTGCCCAAAACAAGCTGACCGTACCATGACCAGATTGCGATATCGGCGATGGTGTATTCGTCGCCAGCAATCCATGGGGTCTCTGCCAGTTGGCGGTCCAGAACATCAAGCTGACGCTTGGCTTCCATGGTGAAACGGTTGATTGGGTATTCGTATTTTTCCGGTGCATAGGCATAGAAGTGACCAAAGCCGCCACCCAAATATGGTGCGCTGCCCATTTGCCAGAACAACCAGTTCATCGTCTCAGCGCGTTTGACAGGATCGCTTGGAACCAATGCGCCAAATTTATCCGCAAGATACAACATGATCGATGCGCTTTCGAATAGGCGCACAGGCTTGTCACCTGAATGGTCCATCATCGCAGGAATTTTTGAGTTTGGATTGATATCGACAAAACCAGAACCGAACTGATCGCCTTCGCCAATGTTCACAAGATAGGCGTCATATTCTGCGCCCTCAAAGCCCATCGCCAATAGCTCTTCCAGCATGATGGTGACTTTGATGCCGTTTGGTGTGGCAAGGGAATGAAGCTGCAAAGGGTGCTTACCTACTGGCAGCTCTTTATCGTGGGTCGCGCCAGCAATAGGGCGGTTGATGTTGGCGAATTTGCCACCGCTGCTTTGCTCCCATGTCCAGACGGCTGGTGGTGTATATGTTGGATCGCTCATGGCATTGGCCTTTTTGTTTGAAGTTAACGTCTAACCTATGCTGCCGACCGTCAGGTACAAGGGGACATCGATAAAACTGACGTGAGGCTATCGAGTGATGTCGACCCAGACAAGGTGATGGCGGCTGGCGGTCTTGGCGATGTCGGCCAACGGGTCGCTTGGCTTGGGCCAGAGAACACCACTGTCGTTGATTGTCCACTCGACTGAGGGCAGCACATAATCAACACGCATGTTCCCCGGTGTGGGTTCTGACCAATCGACAGTGTCAGTATCTTGGGTGGGGCTATGTCCGCGCGGTTTGGCATCTTGGACCCGTTGATCAGCCAATAGGTTGATGATCGCCCTGCGTCGCCCTTCACCTGCGTTGGGGTCTAGGTTTGCGTCACCTGCGATGACAAAGGGGGTGGCAATGGGTTCGCCAATGTGGCCGTCTAAATATTGTTGCCACAGCCTGACTTCATCGTGATTGCGGTTGCCATTGCGGTCTTCGGGTCCGTCGAACACAGGTGGCGTTGCGTGGAAAGTCATCAGGTGAAATGGCCCGTTGGGGCCGTCTATTGGCACGATCCAATGGCCTGTATTTGAAAGGCGTTGGGCGTCCAACACTTCGGCTGTTAGGAAAGGTTTGCCGTTTAGGACTGGTAGGGATGGATACGGAACATCGCGCCAGAGCAAGGCTGAGAAATCTTGAACCTCACCTGCATCAATTGGGAACTTCGACATAACGGCCATACCGCGATGGCCTGAAAACCAGCCATATCCTTGCGCATCATTTGGCCCGCCAAGACGTCCATCGCCGTTCAGGTCTAACCCCGTCGCCATGCCCGTATTGGGCCGTGCCGCAAAGATGTGGGGGTATCCTGCTTGGTCTGCAAACAGTCGCAGCGCGAGGTTCGTTAGGTCATAGTCAAACCCCTGCAATGCAATCACATCGGGTTGGGCGTGTTTGATGACGTTCAATACCGCGATCACTTGAGGATCGTTGCCACTGGCGATATCGCGCAGCAGCAAGCCGGGGCCTTTCCGGGACAATTCGGTATTGTAGGTCGCTATGCGAAGGGTTTCAGCACTTAGGAATTGCGCTGATAGAAGTAAAAGGCAGCCAGTGATTAAGCCGGTAGCATACCGCCATCTTCGACCGCGTTTGCATAAGTGCGGCGGCGTTTCTCTTCGATCATGTCCGCAATTTTGCCCATCGCGATATCGCGTATAATCATGCTGGCAGGAAGGAAGGCCCATGCGCTCATTGTCCAGATCAAGGTTTGCGGGTTCTCTAATGTAATTGGGTGTATCAGGTCAGCGGCCATTTTGACCACTGCAGGGATAAAGAATGGCAGCAAGAAGCCAAAGGCAATGTTGAAACGCGCATCACGGCGTAGTCGAACCAAAACGTCTCCGCCTGCAGTTGGATCAAACAATGGCAGGTTGATCCAAACGTTGAAGGCCCCCTTGCGTGAGGGCCAGTTCAGAACGCGAACAAGGATCAGAAATGCTGTCATGGCGATCAATGAGATAAGGTAGCTCAGACCGGCAGAGGTGCGCACTGCACTCACAACGTCATTTTCAGAGGTGTTAGGCAACATCAGAACGACCAGGCG
>JAGSGK010000273.1 GCA_023955215.1 Paracoccaceae bacterium | reverse complement strand
AGAAGACCAAGATCACAGATCGCTTGCATGAAAAAGGGGCTTTGATTTTTGAAGGCCAACGCGCTGAAAACATCAATGATGCAGCCGTAATTGTGATCTCGTCAGCGATTAAACCGGGGAACCCAGAGTTAGACGCAGCACGCGCACGTGGTTTGCCGATTGTGCGCCGCGCTGAAATGCTGGCTGAGCTGATGCGGTTGAAATCAAACATTGCAGTCGCGGGAACGCATGGCAAAACAACGACGACCACAATGATGGCTGAGTTGATGGTTGCCGGTAAATTCGACCCCACGGTTGTGAACGGTGGGATTATCCATGCTTACGGTTCCAACGCGCGCGTTGGTTTAGGCGAATGGATGGTTGTGGAGGCCGACGAAAGCGACGGAACCTTTAACCGCTTGCCAGCCACAATTGCGATCGTGACCAATATTGACCCAGAACACATGGAGCACTGGGGTGACTTTGACACCTTGCGCCAAGGTTTCTTGGACTTCGTTTCCAACATCCCGTTTTACGGTTTGGCAGTATGCTGCACTGACCATCCTGAGGTGCAGGCTTTGGTTGGTAAGATTACGGATCGACGTGTAGTGACGTATGGTTTCAATGCGCAAGCAGACGTGCGTGCGATAAACCTAACCTATAAAGGTGGGATCGCGCATTTTGATATCGCGCTGCAAGGTGAGGGAACAGTCATTGAAGGTTGCACCTTGCCAATGCCCGGTGATCATAATGTTTCGAACGCATTGTCTGCTGTCGCTGTTTCACGCCACTTGGGCATGAGCGGAGATGAAATTCGTGACGCATTGGCGAATTTTGGTGGTGTAAATCGCCGCTTTACCAAAGTGGGCGTCGTTGATGGCGTTACAATCATCGACGACTATGGTCACCACCCTGTCGAAATCGCTGCTGTTTTGAAAGCTGCGCGCCAATCTTGCGAAGGTCGCGTGATTGCGGTTCACCAGCCGCATCGCTTTACGCGCCTTTCCCATCATTTCGAAGAGTTCTGTGCTTGCTTTAATGATGCAGACGTTGTGGGCATCGCGGATATCTTTTCAGCCGGTGAGGCGCCTATTGAGGGCGCGTCACGTGATGATCTGGTGGCTGGGCTTATTCGCCACGGCCACCGTCAAGCCTCGGCCGTTGCAAATGAAGGCGATTTGGCTCGTTTGGTGCGCGAACACGCAAAACCGGGTGATATGGTTGTTTGTCTGGGGGCGGGTACGATTTCCACTTGGGCCAATGGATTGCCTGCGCAACTGGCCATCCAGTCATGACATTGCTGTGGGCCTGCATTATCTGGGTTTTTGCCTCGGCTGCCTGTGCAATGCTTCCTATGCGCTACCAATACGTTCCCGCGGTCATCCTTTTGATCGCGGCACCCATTCTTATCCTGCTGATTGGCATTCAAGTGAGCGCGTGGATCGCAATTGCAGCAGTTGTTGCGTTCATTTCAATGTTTCGCAATCCATTGCGATATCTTTGGGCAAAAATACGCGGCCAAAACCCGCAGCTACCACCGGAGTTTTCTGAATGAGTATTTCATTGGTCCTAGCCTGTGTTTGGGCGCTGGTTGCCAATGTTTTGGCAATGACACCGAGTAAAGATTACCATTGGCGCAACGCTTATATCTTGATTGGGATCGGTATTCCGCTGCTTGCGTTTGTGACATTGGAAAATGGACCTTTGGTTGGCCTTGTGGTTCTGATTGCTGCAATGAGTGTGCTACGTTGGCCTGTTGTCTACCTATCCCGCTGGATCAAATCGCGTGTAACAGGAGATGTTGAATGAGCATTTTGATTTTTGTCTCCCCGTTGGCCGCTTCTGCGATGATTAGCCTGTGGCTCGGATTTAAGATGCGGATGATATTGTTTGGGGCATGGTTATCGGCCTGTTTGGCGCTGTTGGTTTTGCTTTTGAAAAGCGCTTTCGAAGAGGTCGCATTCACTCAACCGGGGTTGCTTTTGTTGGGTATGTTCATTGTTTTTCATATCACAGCCTTTGTCTTGGGCTTGCTGTTTGTTCGTGCGCGCAATGCAAGGAGCGAAACATGATTGATCTGCCCACAGTGCGTGGCCGGCTTACCCCTGCTCGTATGTTGTCAGACCTGACGTGGTTGCGTGTTGGTGGTCCTGCCGATTGCTTGTTTCAGCCCGCAGATGTTGAGGATTTATCGCAGTTTCTGAAGGCTCTTGATCAAAGCGTCCCAGTTTTTCCAATGGGTGTTGGCAGTAACTTGATCGTGCGCGACGGTGGCATTCGGGCGGTTGTTGTGCGCATGGGTCGTGGGTTTAATGGTATTGAAGTTCGTGGCGACCGTGTCACGGTGGGTGTTGCGGCACTTGATTCACATGTTGCACGTAAAGCAGCTGATGCAGGTATTGACCTAACGTTCCTGCGGACAATTCCGGGCAGCATCGGTGGTGCCGTGCGTATGAACGCGGGTTGCTATGGCAGCTATACAGCGGATGTCTTTGTTGAAGCGACAGCTGTGTTGCGGAGTGGTGAGATTGTAACGCTCAGCGCAGACGATTTGAACTTCCAGTACCGTCAAACCAATTTACCAGAAGGTGCGGTGCTTGTTAGCGTCGTGTTGGAGGGGCCATTAGGTGATCCCGCAGAATTGCACGCACGCATGGAAGATCAATTGGCCAAGCGTGATGCCTCACAGCCAACCAAGGACCGCAGTGCGGGCAGCACCTTTCGCAATCCGGCTGGTTTTTCCAGCACAGGGCAGGCGGATGATGTCCATGATCTGAAGGCGTGGAAGGTCATTGACGACGCCGGAATGCGCGGTGCGAGGCGAGGCGGGGCGCAAATGAGCGAGATGCACTCTAACTTCATGATCAACACCGGAGAGGCCACAGCGGCTGATTTGGAAGGATTAGGCGAAGAAGTGCGAAAAAAGGTTTACGATTCCAGTGGTATCACGCTAGAATGGGAAATTATGCGGGTAGGTGAGCCGTAGGCCACCTAATTGGGTAAATACCCGCAATAGAATGAAGCCGAAAACGGCAATAAAAACAATAAGAACCATAAAATCGGTTCAGGACAAAGAGGCACTCTGGTGGGTCAGTCGAGCAGGACGCCCCGTACAGTTGCAGTATTAATGGGTGGCCCCTCCGCAGAACGCGAGGTGTCACTGTCCAGTGGACAAGCATGTGCTGCCGCGTTGCGGGAAGAAGGATTTGAAGTGATCGAGGTCGATGCAGGCCCCGATCTTTCTGCCGTTTTAACAGATTTGAAACCTGATGCCGTTCTCAATTGCCTGCATGGCCGTTGGGGCGAAGATGGTTGCGTCCAGGGCATTCTTGAATGGCTAGGTATTCCTTACTCTCACTCGGGTGTTTTGGCGTCCGCTCTTGCGATGGACAAACAGCGTAGCAAAGAAGTTTTTGTCGCTGCAGGTTTACCAATCGTCAAAAGTATTATTGCCAAATCAGATGATGTGCGCGCGGCACACGTGATGAAGCCCCCGTACGTGGTGAAACCAAACAATGAGGGCTCCAGTGTTGGGGTCTATTTGGTCGATGAAGAAAACAACGGTCCACCGCAGCTGGACAATGACATGCCTGATGAAGTGATGGTTGAAGCCTTTGCACCGGGTCGTGAACTGACAACCAGCGTGATGGATGGCCGTGCATTGACTGTAACGGACATCCTGACGACCGGTTGGTATGACTACGACGCGAAATACAAAGAGGGCGGTTCGACACATGTTGTTCCTGCCGATGTACCATCTGAGATCTTTGAGCTGTGCCAAGACTACGCTTTGCGTGCCCATGCGGCACTTGGCTGCAATGGTATTAGTCGCACAGATTTTCGTTGGGACGAAAGCAAAGGCGTTGATGGTTTGATCCTGCTGGAAACCAACACGCAACCGGGCATGACCCCAACCTCGCTGACGCCAGAACAGGCGCAAGCCGCTGGTATTACTTTCGGCCAGTTGTGCCGCTGGATGGTAGAGGACGCATCATGCAACCGCTAAACCATTCCCCTCAGGCACCGCGCCTTGATCCGGCCCCTTCACGTTGGT
>JAGSGK010000072.1 GCA_023955215.1 Paracoccaceae bacterium | reverse complement strand
TTCGCAGGTGTCGTCTTACTATTAGGAAACGGCCTTATAATGGGTGCGAGTGGCATTATCGGCAGTCTTGTTAATCAAACTTCTGGAGCTGCAACACCTGAGCGTGTCGCCTTTGTTATCGCGTTAGTGCTGGTCCCTGCCCTTCTACAAATAGGATCGCCTGTCGACACTGGCACGATGCAATCCCCACTGCTGCTTGTTAGCGCAGGGATTTGTGTAGGCATCGGCACTCGCATTGCAAATGGATGCACGTCAGGCCACGGCGTTTGTGGCATCTCGAGATTTTCCGTTCGCGGTATTGTCGCGACAGTTATTTACATCGCCGCAGGTGTTCTTACTGTTCTTGCCCTGCGTCTGATTGTGGGAGAACCGTAATGCGTATTCTATTGGCACTGCTTTCAGGTGGCCTTTTCGGCGCAGGTCTTCATATTTCGGGGATGACTGACACAGGTAAAGTCCAAGGATTCTTGGACTTGTTCGGCGCGTGGGATCCAACCCTTGCCTTCGTTATGGGAGGGGCAATTGTTCCGATGGCGATTGCTTGGCGGTTGGTACCGGGCCGTTCTCCTCTTGCCGGAGGGACATTCGCCTCCCCACAGGAACACGGCTTGAACAACAAACTTATCCTTGGGTCCGTCTTGTTCGGGATCGGATGGGGGCTTATCGGTCTGTGCCCAGGGCCAGCGATCGCATCGCTAAGTTATGGGGGATGGACAGGCGCAGTCTTCTTTATTGCAATGCTTGTCGGTATGTTGATGGCACCTTTCATGGTGCGACGCGTGGACGAAATGAGTGCTCGCGCCTAAATTAGGATTTATGAAGATGTTTAAAGTAACCGACAATTATTTCGTATCGCCTCAAATCTCTACGAACGATATAGATTCTATTGCAGCCGCTGGCTTCAAGGCGGTGGTATGCAACCGCCCTGACACTGAGGTTCCGCCAAGCCATCAAGCAGCGGCAATCAAACAGGCCGCACGCGCCGCGGGGTTGGAGTTTTACATCCTGCCGTTAACACACCAAACGATGACTGCGGATATTGTTGAACAACAAATGTCATATTCGCGAATGGACGGACCGGTACTGGCATATTGTGCCAGCGGCACCCGCTGTACTGTTGCATGGTCGATGGGTTCGGCTAGCGAAGGCGCTGATATCGATACCATCCTAGCTGCAGCACAAGCTGCAGGATATCAACTCGAAGGCCTCCGACCAACATTAGCTACCCTTGCTGGCCAAGACTAACACACTCCCTAGTTTTGAGGTTGGGCCAGTTCTGGCAGGTCGTTTAGATCCGGAAAGTCATCCAGTTCCGGCAAAGCGATTGCTTGGGCCGTGTTCGACAGCGAAGTTGCGTCGACATCTATAACCGTACTTGGAGCAGTTTCGGTTTGTATCTTGAATACTGGCGCATCTGACAGCAAAGGCAATGCCTTGATCTCTGGCAGATCAAGTTCGGTAAGGTCACTTTCGCGGCGGCGAGGCTGGCTTGCATGTATTGGTGTCCTATTTAGTCGAAGCGCACGTGTTCCATCCGTTTGACCAAGGGTCCCAGTGCCTATTTTCAGCCCTCTATCGGTCACTATTTCGGTTTCAGGAAATTTGTTATTGGGCAACTTCAATTTTTGGCCCACCGATAGCTGCTGCAACTCTACAATTTCAATCGACTGCCTACAAAGGATCATGTTCAGCTCAGCGCTCAATCCCATCACAACATCACCAAGATGTACCGCAGCGCAAACAGATGAATCACCATCTTCATCCTCGATTACCACAGATTGCGAGACTGGCAGAACTAAAATTAATTCTCCTTGCCGGGCCCCAAGCGCCAGATCCAAAGTAAGTCGGGCAACAAAATATTCAGCTGGATCAAGAGCAATTGTGAGTGCACGCTTGTCTTCAAACATTGCGCCAAATTGATACCCAGAAATGGTACGTGTGTCCTGCGTATTGTCCAGCATCCCCGCAACCATTTCAAACAAAGTATCCAGTAACGGCGCGCACATCACGGCATCGGTTTGGGTCATGGAGCGTGCATTCGTCTTTTTGACGCTGATGGTCCCCATCGTTTGTTGCTGGACCAAGCCGCCAACAACATCCCCGCCAATAATGGCAGCCCCAATCTTACCATGATCTCCCTCCAGCAGACATAACAGTGTATTTTCACCCACGAGGTCGCCCACGCTATCCACACTGCGCGTTTGCGTTACAACGCCAATTGTGGACAATGGCATCTCAAATAATTCTTTACCAATCTTTGCGATCGACAGACGCATCGCCTTTGCCACAGACATCGTATGCACATCGCGTTGCTGGGCGCCGTGAGATGTTTTGCGTTTTAAAACCGATAGTTTTTCATCAGAAGCCATCGTCAGAATACGTCCTATAACCTATAGATAGGATAGATAGGCCTTTGGTGGTTACCAACGACTTTATATTCTCAATTTTATGCTAAATTTCTTGGCCGACCCATCCAGTTAGTTCGGAATCCGTACTTCAAAGCGGTTACCACCTTCAAACGTGACATAATCAATTCCGCCACCGAGTCGAACCATAATTTCGCGGCAGATAGCCAACCCTAGCCCTGCCCCACTTCCATCTTGATCATTGATCCTTGAGAATTTTTCAAAAATCAGAGCATGGGTTTCAATCGGTATTGGTAAGCCGTTATCCGTAAAAAACACGCAAATCACATTCTCAGTTTTTAATGCAGAAATGGACAATTCTGGCTCCGAAGATTTACAGTATTTCTGCGCGTTGCTGATCAGGTTAATAAAAACCTGAGCAAGACGATCCAAATCAGTATGCAGTTCAATCTCGGGGTCCAATCCGCTCATATCAATTTTGATCGATTTAGCCGCACCCGCCTGTGTAGTAGTAACAGCGTGTCCTATCACGTCAGCTAAGGTACCCCTCGCGCTATTCAGGCTTACCTGCCCGTTCTCCAGAACGCTTAGATCTAACAAATCGTCTAACAACCGGGTCAATCGAATGGCCTCAACGTGAATAATTGATGCATACTTTGTTTGTTCTGTTGGTTTTAGCTCATTCCCATCACGTAGAATCTCAGAGAATGATCGGATCGACGTCATTGGGGTGCGTAGCTCATGCGAGATTTGGCTTAGAAAGGCATCTTTTTGGACAGAGATTTGCGTCAGCTTTGCATTCACATCCCGCAACTGCCGTGCGGTGTCCAAAAGCTCAGACGATTTAGCTTCCAACTGATTTGAGTATTCCAGCATTTGTGCGGATTCATCTGCAACAGCCATTAAATCCTGAACAGAAACTGACGCACCACCAACCAGTTGGCTGATCATCGCATGGGCAGTTGCAGCACCAACCGATGCTGACATTTCGCGCTCTACCCGTTGGAGAAAATCAGGTGTTGGTTCAGGAAGGTATCTGTCGTGTCCCTGATTTTGCGCTTCGCGGCGAAATAATTTTTGTGCTTCAGGCCCACCCAAAATTCGCTGCGCCATCACCATCAGGTCTTCACTTTGGGCCGCCGACCCGCTCCACCCATGCGCGTGACCAGAGTGGGCAAAAACATTGACAAACTGCGCGCCTTGCAACCGTTCCAGTGGTTTCGGGAATGAGATCAGCGACCCCAAGATAAATCCGCTGGTATTTAACAACAGCGACCAAAGAACCGCATGGACCGTTGGATCAATCCCCTTAATCCCAAACAATGCTTGAGGTCGCAGCCAGCCAATTCCAAAAGGCCCTTGCTCCAGTAGGGTAGAACTTAAAACAACGTCCGGCCCGAAACTAGGTAACAACGACGTATAGATCCAGATCGCGAACCCCACCAAAAGCCCAGTCAATGCGCCCACCCGTGTTCCACCGCGCCAAAATATCCCACCGATCATTGCCGGTAAAAACTGGGCAACTCCGATAAAGGAAATCAAACCGATCGCCGCAAGCGCACCACTGCCCCCCGACACACGATAATAGAGGTAACCCAGCGCTATAATAACAAGTATTGAAACACGGCGCGCAAAAATTACAACGTTGCGTACATCACCAGAAACGGTTGCACCCTGGCCCTGAAACGAAAGCCAGATTGGCATAACGACGTGGTTAGACACCATGGTCGACAATGCCAATGTTGCAACGATGACCATCGATGTCGCAGAAGAAAAACCACCAAGGAAACTTAAGATAGCAAGACCTCCCTGCCCTTGTGACAGGGGGACAGTAAGGACGAACAAATCGGGATTGGAATTTTCAGGCAATAGGTCAAGGCCAACAACGGCAATCGGGACCACGAACAGGCTCATCATCATCAAGTAGATCGGAAACGCCCACGATGCGATGTGTAGGTGTCGCTCATCATCGTTTTCAACAACAAGAACCTGAAACATGCGTGGAAGACAAAGGAATGCGGCACCCGACAAAACCGTTAGTGCGGTCCAACGACTTCCGTCCACCTGCCATTCGCCGATTTCAGAGTTATCGATACGGATCATCATGTCACTAAGACCGCCAGCGACCCCCCAAACCACGAAAATACCCACGGCCAAAAGGGCAACCAACTTAACAACAGCTTCCACCGCGATTGCGATGACAACACCATTGTGACGCTCGTTGGCGTTTAGATTGCGCGTCCCAAACAACACTGTGAATAAGGCAAGTCCAAGCGCGACCCAAAAGCCAGCCGACACCAGATTCATTCCACCATCTGTCGTTCCTGTTGGATCAGAGAAGATCGATAACGATAGTGTAACAGACTGTAATTGAAGTGCGATGTAGGGGGTCACCCCGATAACGGCCATAACGGTCACAACAATCGCCAGCACGTTGGATTTTCCGTAACGCGATGAAATCAAGTCTGCTACAGAAGTTACTCTTTGGGTTCGACCAACCCGGACCAGTTTGCGTAGAAACCACCACCACCCAATCATAACAAGGGAGGGACCCAGATAGATTGTTACGAATTCCATTCCCGATCGCGCAGCGTACCCAACCGCACCATAGAATGTCCAAGCCGTACAATAGATCGACAACGATAGTGTATAAACCAGCGGCGAACGAAGCCAATTTCCGCGACCTTGAGCCGCGGCCCGTTCAGCGGCAAAGGCCACTAGAAACAGGAAAGTAACGTAGATAAGGCAAACCGCAATGAGCAGGTTGATTGATGCCATTACTTTGGGTCCGTTTTTACGGCAGATTCCGTCGTGCCAGCGTCGTCGTCGCTACCTTTGAGGTAACGCCATAAGGTACCAGCACTTAAGATCAAACAAACCCATACTCCAAAAACATAGACGATCGCCTGAGACATTCGTACGGGTTCAACTCCATCGCTGTCAGTGGCAGCCCAAAGGGTCGGCAGCAACCAAAGCAGCAACCCCACGAGCGGCAACAGACGAATTGCGTCCATCATACGGCGCTGTCGGTAGCTACGGCGTTCTAGAAAGACTGGTGCTGATGGAGGCGGTTGCATCAATTAGTTCCGCATCAAATCGCGGACTGCAGCCAATACTTCCGTATTGGAAAAAGGCTTTGTCATGAAACGGCTGACCCCCGCAGCTTCAGCTTCGGCACGATCGCGCATCTGCCCACGTGCTGTCAGCATTAAAATTGGCAAGGATTTAAACTGGTCATCACTTCGAAGTTCTTTGAGGATGTCCAAGCCGCTTTTACCCGGCAACATGTGATCTAGCATCAACAGATCTGGCTGCAGTTCGCGGACCCGCTTTACAGCAGTTGCGCCGTCTTTTTGGGTATCCACATGCCAACCTTCTCGACTTAACAAGAACGTAATTGCTTCGATAATATTTGGTTCGTCTTCAACCAATAGAACACGTTTTTTCATGTTCGATCGTCCCCCCCTGTTTGGCCGCAACTCAGGTGATCGTCGTGCCACCAGTATATTCACGTCCAAATTTTACCCGACTATCCATGCTTTTCCTCAAGCTGTCAAAACTCGTATTAAAAACCACTGCTTAAAATGGAAGGTTCCCGTCTGGCGGGACAATCTTCTTTTGGGCAAACACGACAGGTCGCCCCAATTTCAGTTGCCCGTGGTAGAGTTGACGCCTTTCCAGAACTTAACGGCACCGCAAGCATTGTCGCCTGTATCAACGGCGCACTGTTATATGATGGTTTTGAAACCGGTTCCGCGACCGCAAAAATTTCAAATTCCACTTCTGAACGACCTGCAAGCGCGACCCTACCATGCGAAATTTGCCCAACATTGCTCAATCCATCAAAAAGCGGCAGTAATGCACATGGCGCATCAAAACGCGGAATAGTGAAGCCCTTTGTAGGCTTGCGGAACAATAGGCTACCGGTTCGATCGCAAACGACTAAGCCCGCATTCAAATCGGTCAATGAACCCAAACGACGCAAAATGGTTGATACCGAAACGGCAAAGTGCGTTGCCAACAAAATGGGGTCCAAACCAACCAGCTCGAGCTGATATTGTAGATTTTTCAAACCAACATCGTTGGCATCTAGCTTAAGTTGCTGAAGAATTCCCTTTGCGATGTGACGCGCGGATTCAGACACAAGCCCCTCGGATTGCACAACCAATTCGTCGACAGTCGTTGCTCCAGTTTCAAGGCTCTCAAAAGAATAGTTGTTGTCGGCAAGAAAGAAATCGACCTCCTCTCGTGGCGATCCAACCGTATGGTCCCCTTGTTCCGTTGACTGACTGTCTAAGTAATTGACCAGCGCCTTTGAACTTTCAGCAAGGCGGCGACTGTCTTGATCAAGATTGCTATGAAACCGATCACGCCATTCTGTCGTTATCTTTTTATCATCAGCCAAGATCGAAGCAGTCGAGCGAATAGCTGCTGCGGTCGAAAGCAATTCATGAACTGACGCCGCCAGTTTCGGGTCATGCGAAAGCCGATCAGACAGCGCTTCAACTGTCCGTTCCAATGCTCCGATCCTCCGGTAACCCGCCGCCAAAACCTCCGCCCAGCCGGGGAACCGGCCAGCAAACTCATCTGCGTTGCCGACATCGACTTTTGGCAATTGCGCCGCTGACGCCGCTTCTCGCAGCTTGGCTATCAGGGCCGCCTCGGCCCCTTCGGTCAACGCTGATGGATCAACACCCAGTGCCGAAGCAATGTTGAGCAAAAGTTTGCCACCGATTCTGCGGCGATTGTGCTCGATCAAATTCAAGTAGGACGCAGAAATGCCAATTCGGCTTGCGAGTTCCGCTTGTTTTAGCCCCACCATCCCGCGTCGTTCGCGAATGCGACTGCCTGTAAGGCCTTCTCTCATCATTACAGACCTTCCCTGCCCAATCCATAACCTACTGCGTTTTCGAGATCTTTTCATGACGAAGCGTCATAAGTTTACAAAAACACAATTATGTTGTGTATTTATTTACAAAATAGTTGTGAATTTCAAGGGCGTTATTGCGCAATTTTCGAAAACAACGCGATACTAACTTTGCATGTAAATGCGTGACGCGTCTGAGGCTGAGGAGACTCATTCGTGTTTTCAAACAATAAGGGAGGATATTTATGTCCACATCAAACCTGACACGTCGTGGGTTGATCAAGAACAGTGCCATCGCTGGCGCTGGCTTTGCTGCACCTACGATCTTCACTGCGTCTTCCGCGGCTGCGTACACAAACGAGCCAACTGGCGGTTCTGTAACGCTTGGCTTCAACGTTCCGCAATCTGGTCCATATGCTGATGAGGGTGCAGACGAACTGCGCGCTTATGAGCTTGCTGTTGAGCACCTCAACGGTGGCGGCGACGGCGGCATGATGAACACATTCTCGTCCAAAGAACTGACCGGAAACGGCATCTTGGGCAAGAAAGTAGAATTCGTAACAGGCGACACGCAGACTAAATCTGACGCGGCGCGTGCTTCTGCGAAATCCATGATCGAAAAAGACGGCGCAGTGATGATCACTGGCGGCTCTTCTTCTGGTGTTGCGATTGCTGTTCAAGGTCTATGCCAAGAAGCTGGCGTTATCTTTATGGCTGGTCTTACGCACTCAAACGACACAACTGGTAAAGATAAGAAAGCCAACGGCTTCCGTCACTTCTTTAACGGTTACATGTCTGCTGCTGCTTTGGCACCGGTGCTACAAAGCCTGTACGGTTCCGACCGTAACGCATACCACCTGACTGCTGACTACACATGGGGCTGGACACAAGAAGAGTCTATCGCCGCAGCGACAGAAGCTATGGGCTGGAACACAGTGAATAAAGTACGTACGCCACTCGCGTCTACTGACTTCTCTTCCTACATTGCTCCAGTATTGAACTCCGGCGCTGACGTTTTGGTTCTGAACCACTACGGCGGGAACATGGTTAACTCTTTGACCAATGCTGTACAGTTTGGCCTTCGCGACAAGATCGTTAACGGCAAAAACTTTGAAATCGTTGTTCCGTTGTACTCTCGCCTAATGGCGAAAGGTGCTGGTGCAAACGTTAAAGGCATCCACGGTTCCACAAACTGGCACTGGTCTTTGACTGACGAAGGGTCAAAAGCATTCGTTAAGTCCTTTGGTACAAAATACGGTTTCCCACCATCACAGGCGGCACACACTGTATATTGCCAAACGATGCTTTACGCAGATGCGGCACAACGTGCGGGTACATTTAACCCATGCGGTATCGTTGAAGCGCTTGAAGGCTATGAGTTCGACGGCTTGGGCAATGGTAAAACATTGTACCGTGCAGACGATCACCAGTGCTTCAAAGACGTTCTGGTTGTACGTGGTAAAGAAAACCCAACATCCGAGTTCGATCTTTTGGAAGTTGTTGAAGTTACGCCAACATCACAGGTCATCTATGAAGCTGATCACCCGATGTTCGCTGGCGGTGCTTTGGGTGCATGTAACCCAGGCGCGTAATCGCATATTGCAAAGCCTGTCTCGACGGGCTTTGCAACCTTGCATTTCACAATAAAAACAAGTCATTGGCTCCCCCGGTTTTCCGGGGGAAACCTCTTACATAGGTTATCGGTGGGACCATGGATCAAATCCTTCTTCAAATTCTAAACGGGCTCGACAAGGGCTCTGCCTATGCGCTGATCGCGCTAGGGCTGACACTCATTTTTGGCACATTGGGCGTTGTTAACTTCGCTCACGGTGCATTGTTCATGATCGGTGCATTCTGCGCCGTAACGCTACAACGCATATTGAACATTTCAACCATCACCGAAGACCCTACAAAGACGGACTTTTTGGGTAACCCTGCCACGATCAAGACACCGATCGTGGAGACGTGGTTTGGCCCTGAGGTCGGAGCCAGTATTATCGACTGGTCTGTTCCACTTGCAATCTTCTTTGCAATTCCAATCATGGCTGCCGTTGGCATCATCATGGAACGTGGCCTGATCAAGCACTTTTACAAGCGCCCACACGCAGACCAAATTCTTGTTACATTTGGTTTAGCCATTGTTTTACAAGAGGTTATCAAAGCTATCTACGGTGCTAACCCGATCCCAACACCTGCACCAGAGGCCTTCCGAGGGTCATTCGATTTCGGGACTTATATCGGCTTTGAAGCCAACGCTATCATCTACCCTTACTGGCGGATGGTTTACTTTGCTTTCTCCGCAATCATCATCGCAGCTGTATTTGCCTTCCTCCAGTTCACCACCTTTGGGATGGTTGTACGAGCAGGTATGGCAGACCGCGAAACAGTTGGATTGCTGGGCATCAATATCGACAAGCGCTTTACAATTATGTTCGCGATTGCCGCCTGTGTGGCGGGGCTTGCGGGCGTTATGTACGCGCCGATTAACTCACCTAACTATCACATGGGCATGGACTTCTTGGTTCTAAGCTTTGTTGTGGTTGTTGTTGGCGGTATGGGCAGTTTACCCGGTGCAGTGCTTGCTGGGTTTATGCTAGGTATTCTTGAAGCTTTCGCTTCAATGAACCAAGTCAAAGCAATCTTTCCAGGCATTGACCAAATCATCATCTACCTAGTCGCAATTATCATCATTCTGACTCGTCCGCGTGGCCTTATGGGTCGTCGTGGCGTGATGGAGGAATAAGAACATGTTGAAACTTAATAAAAGCGACACACTGCTGTTCGTCATCGTAGCAGCCATGGTGCTTCTTGCGCCGTTCATCCTGAACCCTTTCCCTCAAGGGTCTTCATTAGCTCAGATGTTCAACGCGGGGTATCCCGACTTGATGCAGCGTTTTGTAATCTTTGGCATCCTTGTTATCGGCTTTAACATTCTCTTTGGCCTAACAGGTTACCTTTCCTTCGGGCACGCAGCCTTTTTAGGAATAGGTTCGTATTCAGCCGTTTGGATGTTCAAGCTGCTCAGTATGAACGTTATCCCTGCTCTTATCTTATCGATGATTGTTGCGGGTATCTTCTCACTCGCTATTGGCTACGTTAGCTTGCGTCGCTCAGGTATTTACTTCTCGATCCTGACACTTGCGTTTGCACAGATGTCCTACAATCTTGCCTATTCAGTTCTTGGCAATCCATCATCCAACTACAACCTGACCAACGGCGAAACAGGTTTGCAGGTCTATTCAAACGACCCACAGTACTTTGCTTCCAGCGGTGCGCCAGACACGCCTCACTTGTTCGGCTTGGCAATGAGCGACAGCTCAAAGTTGGATATCGGGTCTTGGCAATTCACGTTTAACAACGGCTATTACATGAGTGGCGTCTTGATGCTGATTGCTTTCTACATCTCGATCCGCATTTTCCGCTCCCCTTTCGGGATGATGTTGCGGGCTGTGAAATCTAACCAACAGCGCATGAATTACACTGGCCTGAACACCAAACCCTACACACTTGCGGCCTTTGTTATCTCTGGCATGTATGCAGGTCTTGCGGGTGGTCTACTTTCTTCGATGGACCCACTTGCCGGAGCAGAACGTATGCACTGGACCGCATCCGGTGAGATCGTCATCATGGCAATCTTGGGCGGTGTTGGTACTTTGATTGGCCCAATCGTGGGCGCCGGATTTAACGAATACTTCAAAAACATCTTATCCAAGATCAACGACGGTATTTTGCACCAATGGCTGTCTTTCCTACCAGATGGTCTGGAAAACTTCATCGTTGGCATCCTGCACTACTTTGTGGGCAAAGGCTGGCACCTGACATTGGGTCTATTGTTTATGAT
>JAGSGK010000267.1 GCA_023955215.1 Paracoccaceae bacterium | reverse complement strand
TGTACTGCGATCTTTGCGCCGTTTGGCCAATTTGCAGCGGGTGGATTGGCACCATGGCCACTCATGTCACGGGGATAGCGGTTCACTCAATTCATCCTCTCAGGGTTTGGGTACCCATATTCCAATATAATCGTCCTGTTTTTCAATAAAAACAATAAGCAGTCTTTTGACTGGGTTGTTGCAGCATAGGTTTCCATGCGCCGCGCGGTCTGTCTATATACTAGTAGAAATCGAGGAGTTGCACCAATGGCTGGATATTTGACGACGCATGTTTTGGACACGGCGCGTGGTTGCCCTGCACAGGGTCTAAAAATCGAACTGTTCAAGATCGATGGTGCGGCGCGCACACATCTCAAGACCTTAGTAACAAATGATGATGGTCGCACCGACGGGCAAATTCTACCTGCTGAGGAATTCGAAATAGGGACCTACGAGCTGGTGTTTCACGCTGGCGGGTACCTTGACGCGATCGGCACGCCACCTGAAGAGCCCCGTTTTCTAGATGTAGTTCCCATTCGTTTTGGTATGTCTGAAGCTGCACATTATCACGTACCTTTGTTGCTTTCGCCGTTTGGGTATTCAACATACCGCGGTAGCTAAACGTCGTTAGTGGATCCGCGCACTGCCTTTGAAATACGTTCGATCACAAAATCCATAAACAATCTAGTTTTAGGATCTTGCCGTTTGCGATGTGTAAACAGACAGGCCATTTGAATAGGTGTTGGCGGAGTTTGGCTGGCAACTGGGATAAGACGCCCAGCATTTAAATGATCCGCTACCTCAAAGATTGGCTTCATCACAATGCCATTCCCACCCAAGGCCCACTCCGTCAGCACATCCCCATCATCTGATTCATAACGGCCAGTAACACGAAACTTTTTTGCACCCTCATCGGTTTGAAGGCGCCATTCAAATTCTGTGGCACCCGGAAACCGCAAATTCAAACATTCATGTTTATCAGCGACCAACTCCGTTCCAGACAAAGGATTCCCGCGCGCTGCGATGTATTTTGGGGATGCACACAAGACGCGTTCCACATCAGCAATTTTGCGAATGCGTAGGTTGCTATCTTCGGGTTGGCCAAGGAAGAAGGCGAGATCTAGCCCTTCAGTCGTCAAATCAACTTTACGATCCGTAAGACGAAGGCGAATTTTCACCTCAGGATATTCAGCGATAAATGCAGGTACTTGCGGTGCGATCAGGCGGCGCCCCACGCCAAAGGGGGCTGCGACATAAAGCGACCCTTTTGGGTTATCGGTGATGTTGACCACCTGCGCCTCTGCGCTGTCTACGGATTCCAAAATTTCACAGGCACCACTGTAGAACGCCTTGCCCTGCTCTGTGGGTGTTAAACTGCGTGTTGTGCGTTGGAACAAGCGAACGCTAAGATGCTCTTCAAGCTGCGAAATGCGTGATGACGTAACAGCAGGCGAAATGCGTAAATCACGGCCTGCCGCAGACATGCTTCCAAGCTCGTAAACCCTTACAAATGTGCGTATGTTATTCAAATAGGACATTGACTTGTTTTTCTTGATACTGCTTTTCATTTTGGACAATATCGGAATAATCTAGCCTAGGCTAGTGTGCCCAAGACGTTGATTTTGAAGGAGAGCGATCATGTATGATCTGGCAATTTTGTGGGACTGGATCGCCTTCGTTGTGCGCTGGCTGCATGTCATCACAGCGATGGCGTGGATTGGTGCATCATTCTTCTTTATCGCGCTTGATTTAGGGCTGAAAGAGGTCCCCGAAATGCCTGATGGTGTTAGCGGTGAAGAGTGGCAAGTTCATGGTGGTGGTTTCTATCATATCCAAAAATACATGGTCGCCCCCAACAATATGCCACAGCATTTAATCTGGCATAAATGGCAAAGTTATTTCACATGGTTGTCAGGCGCGGCTTTGTTGATGATCGTCTATTGGGCGGGTGGTGAGCTATTCTTGCTGGATCCAACCAAAGCTGATTTGACCCTATTTCAGGGCATTTTGATTTCTGGCGGTTCACTGACGATTGGTTGGATTTGCTATGACTTCATGTGCAAATCCAAACTAGGCGAACATCCAACGCTTCTAATGCTTTTGCTCTTTGTGATCCTCATCGCGATGTCTTGGGGATACAACGAAATATTCACTGGCCGTGCAGCATTGCTGCACTTGGGTGCATTTACTGCCACCATCATGACGGCCAATGTCTTTTTCATCATCATGCCGAACCAGCGGGTTGTGGTGAAAGATTTACAAGAAGGACGTACACCTGACGCCAAATACGGCAAGATCGCAAAGCTACGTTCAACCCATAACAACTACCTCACATTGCCTGTCATCTTCCTGATGCTTAGCAATCACTATCCGCTGTCTTTTGGAACGGAATACAGCTGGGTTATCGCAAGCCTTGTGTTCCTAACGGGTGTAACGATCCGCCACTACTTCAACACCATGCACGCGACCGGCAAAGGCCCGCATTGGACATGGGGCGTAACGATCATGTTGATGTTGATCATCGCGTGGCTTTCAACCGCTGGCCCAACTGAAACCGTAGAAGAGGCAGAGTTGCGCCCACTCACAGCTGTGGAACAACAATACGCGTCCGCGGATGGGTTTGAGGCGGCATACGACACCGTCCTTGGCAACTGCTCCATGTGCCACGCCCGCGAACCGTTTTGGAACAACATGCAATGGGCACCCAAAGGCGTCTATCTTGAGACTCAGGCAGACGTGGCGCGTTATGCTGACCAAATCTATTTGCACGCTGGTCTAAGCCGCGCAATGCCACCACCCAACGCAATTCAAATGTCTGATGAAGCACGCGCGACAATCGTGGCATGGATACGCGAAGTCCGCACAGGAAGCTGACCCAAGCCGCAAGCACGACTCAGGTCCATTTACTTAGCCCACGACGTTGAAGTCAGGCCCATACGGATAACCCGTAATGTTGTCGTTTCCGTCCTCGGTGATCACCAAGATATCATGTTCACGATACCCCCCTGCACCCGGTTGCCCTTCGGCAATCGTCAACATCGGCTCCATGGAAATGACCATGCCCGCCTCTAGAACCGTGTCTACATCTTCACGAAGTTCCAGCCCTGCTTCACGCCCATAATAGTGGGACAAAACACCAAACGAGTGACCGTAGCCAAAGGTGCGATACTGCAATAGATCGCGTTCTGCGAAGAACGTGTTGATTTTATCCGTCACCTCGGCACAACTCACACCCGGTTTCAGCAGGCTCATCCCATACTCATGGGCCGCGACATTTGCTTCCCAAATCTTGAGCGACGCAGGATCGACTTCTTGCACGAACAACGTCCGTTCAAGGGCTGTGTAGTATCCCGAAATCATCGGGAATGTGTTCAAGCTTAGGATGTCCCCGCGCTCCAATGCGCGACTTGTGACTGGATTGTGGGCACCGTCAGTGTTGATCCCTGATTGGAACCAAACCCATGTGTCGCGATATTCTGCATCTGGGAACCGCTTGGCAATTTCCAGCTCCATTGCATCACGTCCAGCCATTGCAACATCAATTTCGCGCACGCCCGCTTTGATCGCATCACGGATTGCGTATCCGCCAACATCAGCCGTTTGAGCACCTGCACGGATCAATTCAATCTCGGCCGTGGACTTGTGCATACGGTGCAGCATCGTTGTCGGGGCAATATCGATCTTTGTTTTCGGGGCAAGGAACTCATCCATCAGACCCATTTGATAGATAGTAAGATGATCAGCTTCATACCCAATCGTTTTGCCAGAACCGGTTACGGATAGAACCGCGCGCCAGTAGTTGTTGCGCTCCCAATCGGTGAACGTGATGTTATCACCGTGACTTCGCCGCCATGGTTGCGCGGCATCAATGCCTGCACTGAATGTTACATTGTCTGTGGCTGTCACGACCAACCCATAAGGGCGGCCAAAAGCACAGTACAAAAACCCAGAATAATAAGCGACATTGTGCATCGAGGTTAACACACAAGCATCAATACCCTTTTCAGCCATGCTCGCACGCAATTTGGCCAAACGGGCCTCGTACTCATCAGCAGTGAATGGGAGGGCCTTTTGCCCTTGGTGAAAACGATAGTGTTGTGGACGTTCCATCAACATAACTCCTTCTTTACGGCTTGGCGCTGCAGACGAAGAAGGGGCATGAACCATCCCTCACCGTTGCAACGGCAAAGC
>JAGSGK010000200.1 GCA_023955215.1 Paracoccaceae bacterium | reverse complement strand
ACGCGACAAAGCGATGCGTTGTTGTTGACCACCAGAAAGTTGGGAAGGGCGGCGACCTGCGAAATCTTGCATCTGAACCATGCCCAATGCGCGCATAACTTTTTCTTCACGCTCAGATTTGCCGATCTTGCGAACTTCCAATGGGAAGGCAAGGTTTTCAGCAACTGTCATGTGCGGGAACAACGCATAGTTTTGGAACACCATGCCAATGCCGCGTTTGTGCGGTGGGATGTTGTTGATCGAGGTGCCGCCAAGGCGAATGTCGCCGTGTGTTGCTGTCTCGAAACCTGCAAGCATCATGAGGCAAGTTGTCTTGCCAGATCCTGATGGGCCAAGCATCGTTAGGAATTCGCCACGTGGCATGGAAAGGTTCAAATCTTTGACGACTAGATTAACACCGTCATAGCTTTTCTGAACGCGTTCAAATTCAACGAACGCATCGTTTTTTGCAGTATCGGCCAAATGTGGCTCCCTGGTTTCTCCCGCGATTTTTCGCGTGTATTGAGCAAGAGTAGAACCAGTAAGTTCAAAATTTGCAACCTAATATATATGGAAATGGCAGTTTCATTCGAAATATTTTGCTATTCGCCTGTTTCACATGCCTTCGACAGAACAATGCTTAACAATTTCTGAATTGGACAGTCGATACTGTAAGTATTTGTTCAAGGAAACCCGTCAAATTCCCTGAATTATTGCATTCTCATGGAACATTTAGGGGTCCCCATGTCTCAAACACTGCCGAATCTTGGTCTGCCCGTGATGCAGCCATCACAAGCGCAAAAGCATGTGACACACAATGAAGCGCTCAATGTCTTAGATACCGTCACGCAGTTGTGCGTCTTGGATAGCACTTTGACCACACCACCACTTACGCAAAGGGGTGACAGGTACTTGGTGCCCAATGGGGGCGTTGATGCATGGGAAAACCATGAAGGGGCCCTTGCGTTGTTTGACGGCAATGTGTGGCTGTTTGTTACCGCCCAAGTTGGTTGGTTGGCGTTCGATCAATCACGTGGCAGGTATTTGCATTTCGACGGTGGGGGGTGGGTTGAGCTGCCTCAGCAAACTGAATTGGCGAACCTTCAAAATGTCGGAATAAACTCGACGGCTGACGCAACCAATCGGCTGAGTATCAGTGCACCGGCTTCGTTGTATTCGCACGAAGGGGCGGGCCATCAGATCAAGGTCAACAAGGCATCAACAGCTGATACCGCGAGCCTGTTATTTCAGACAAATTGGTCTGGGCATGCGGAAATGGGTCTGAATGGATCAAACAGCTGGTCGCTGAAAATCAGTCCCGATGGGTCTTCGTGGCAAGAAGCCATTAGTTTTAATTCCGCAAGTGGGAGTGTGTCGGGTGCGTCTGTTCAATCGGGGCCAACTGATACAACAGCAGGTCGGTTGATGCGCGCTGACTATGGTTACTGCCCTGGCAATATCATTGGTGGTGTAGGCGAAGTTGGTGGCAGCCCAAGTGGCGCGATCATTGAACGAGGCAGTTCGGTGGATGGAGACTTCACGCGGTTTGCGGATGGGACAATGATTTGCACTTCGAACGTGATTTCTGCTGACACCAACATTGTTGTTGGAGCTGCTTTTAAATCGGCAACCCAAACGTGGACATTCCCCAGTGGGTTTATCGCACCGCCAGTTGTGTCAGGTGGGGCTGTGAGTGATGTGGCCAACCTATGGGTTAGTGCAGGGCAAGCGACCACATCCGTTTCTAGTGCCGTGGCATTCGCCCATGTCAGTGCAACAGGTGGATCATTTCAGTTGACTGCGATTGGGCGCTGGTTCTGATGGGTTTCCTATTGCGCCTAACCTGTTGAGGCCGCATTTTGGGCGCAAAAGGATCCATGTATGACCAGCGAACGATTGCCCTTTGATCAGGCGGAATATGATCGCCGCCTTTTGATGACCCGTATGGCGATGGCGCTTGCGGGATTGGATGCTTTGTTTGTCAGTGATCCCGCAAATATGCAGTGGCTGACTGGATATGATGCCTGGACGTTCAACCATCATCAGGGTGCGATTATTCTGCAAGATGCAGACCCAATATGGTGGGGGCGTCAGCAAGATACGCAAGGGGCAATGCACACCGTCTGGATGCCAGAGGGCTGTGTGATCGGCTATGAAAGCGATCTTGTGAGCTCGATGGAGCGCCATCCGATTGAGGACCTAGCGCGCCACATTAGTGGGTTGGGTGTTCAAAACCTTGGTATCGAAATGGACAGTCAACATTTCTCTGCCAAAGGGTTTTCAGTTCTTTTGCAGGTTCTACCTGATGTCGGTTTTGCTGACGCAACAGGAATGGTGAACCTTCAGCGCGCTATCAAATCCGCACCCGAGATTGCGTTCATGCGCAAAGCAGCGGCTATTTCTGATAGCGTCATGCAAGGTGTTATGAAGTATGCAGATGTTGGCATGGCCAAGAACCAGCTGGTTGCATTGGCCTATCGTGATGCGATGCAAGGTGTAGACGATGCGTGGGGAGATTACCCAGCAATGCCACCGATGTTGCCGTCAGGTTCTGACCCAGCTGCGGGCTTGCTAACGTGGAGTGGCAGTCCGTTGGTTGCTGGTGAGGATATGACCTTCTCATTCTCAGGATGCTATCGTCGCTATCATGCGCCGCTTTGCCGAACCATTTTTCTAGGCGAAGTGTCAGATGAAAAGCGTCGCGCCGAGGCTGCTTTGATCGAAAGTTTGGACGCCGGAATTGCTGCTGCAACAGCAGGAAGTAAGGTTGGCGACGTCGCTAAAGCCTTTGCGGGTCCATTGGGACACGGCGACGATAACGGTAACGGGTTTGGCGGACTGATTGGCATAGCCTATCCCCCAAACATGGAAGATGATGTGATTTCATTGAATGCCGATAGCGAAGCAGTTTTAGAGCCGAATATGACGTTTCATGTCTGCCCAACTCTGAGTGTTTCAGGTGCCAGTGTGGGAATAGGTCAGAGTATTCGGATTTCTGAGGATGGGGCAGCAGAGGTATTTGGTGGCGTATCCCCTAAATTCGCCACCAAATAGAGTTAACTATGACGCTTCTTTCAGAAGGTCCAAGTCCTTCATCTGCACATAGGCTTCGTCTAGTGCTAGACGTGCACGCTGGCCCATCAACTTGATCTCTTCCGGAGTGATCACGAGTGGTGGTGAGATGATCAGGCGGTCATAAACGTGGCGCATAATCAGGTTGTTGGCAAAGCTGCGTTCGCGACACATGTAGCCTGCTGTTCCAGCGTCAGCTGCAAACTTGGCGCGAGTTTCTTTGTTTGGTGTAAGGGCAAGTGATCCCATCATGCCAATTATTTTTGTTTCACCAACCAACGGGTGATCGCCCAGACCATTCCACATTTCGGCAAGGGCAGGAGCAGCCACATCACGGACGTGATCCAGAACGTTTTCTTCTTGCAGGATACGCAAGTTTTCGAGCGCCACAGCGGCCGCCACAGGGTGGCCGGAATACGTATAGCCGTGATTGAATTCGCCAGAATTGATCACTGTAGCGATTTCATCAGAAACGATTGACCCCCCGATGGGTTGATAGCCAGAGCTAAGACCTTTCGCGATTGTCATGATATCTGGGCGAATGTTTACTGTCTCTGACCCAAACCAGTTTCCTGTGCGGCCGAAGCCACAGATTACCTCGTCTGCAATTAGTAAGATTTCGTATTTGTCGCAAATACGTTGAACTTCAGGCCAGTAGGTTTCTGGTGGAATAATTACGCCGCCAGCACCTTGAATGGGTTCTGCGATAAACGCAGCAATACGATCTTCGCCCATGGCAAGGATTGTTGTTTCCAGTTCTTGTGCGCAGGCCAAACCAAAATCGTTGGGTGTTGCTTCGCCACCCTCTGCCCACCAATGCGGCTGATTGATGTGCGTGATGTCAGGGATCGGTAGGCCGCCTTGGGCGTGCATTGGGCTCATGCCGCCAAGTGATCCAGATCCAACTGACGAACCGTGATATGCATTCTTGCGGCTGATCACGACGGTTTTTGAAGGTTTGCCCTTCATCGCCCAATATGTGCGCACCATGCGCAGATTGGTGTCATTCGCTTCGGAACCAGAACCCGCGAAGAACACGTGATTCAGGTGAGCAGGAGCAAGTGATGCTATCTCTTTGGCGAGTGCAATTGCGGGCACGTGGGTCGTCATAAAGAAGGTGTTATAGTACGGCAGCTCTTTCATCTGACGGGCTGCGACTTCGGCCAGTTCTTCGCGTCCATAACCGATGTTTACACACCAAAGTCCAGCCATGCCGTCTAAGATTTCGTTGCCTTCGCTGTCGTGCAGATAAACACCGTTTGCGCGGGTAATGATCCGCGCGCCTTGCGCCGCCAATTCATCATTTGTTGTGAACGGGTGCATGTGGTGGGCAGCGTCTAAGGCCTGCAGTTCAGCAGTGGGTAGGTGATTGGTAATGGCGGGCATTAAACTTTCCTTTGAAAGCGGGCCTAGGTTAAGGCCGAATGTATTTGAGCCGAGAATATGATCAATCACTGCCGAGTCAACACAGGTATTGTAAGCGCAAATGGTTGATTTTTGAGGATGATCTAATGTTGAAACATAAGAAGTCTTGATCAAGGGCGTAAAACTTGATCAAATTGGCCTAAGTCGGGACCAACCCGACCCGAAACACGGGAGACTAAAATGAAACAAATGCTAAGCACCGTTGCCGTATTGGCGATCGCTTCCACAGCTGCTTGGGCTGAAGAAGTTCGGGTTTATAACTGGTCCGATTATATTGATGAAGAATTGCTGACCAAATTTGAAGCAGAGACCGGCATCAAGCTGATCTATGACGTTTTCGACAGCAACGAAGTTTTGGAAACCAAAATGTTGGCTGGTTCGTCTGGCTATGACGTTGTGGTGCCTTCAGGTGAATTTTTGCAGCGCCAAATCACAGCGGGTGCTTTCCAACCGCTTGATATGTCGAAGCTGCCAAATGCTGTGAACCTGTGGGATGTAATCAAAGATCGCACTGCTCAGTATGACGCGGGCAATGTCCATTCTATAAACTATATGTGGGGCACTACTGGCCTTGGCGTTAACACTGGTAAAGTTGCTGAAATTTTAGGTGCCGACGCGCCGATCTCATCACTTGAATTGGTGCTAAATCCAGCGAATATGGAAAAATTGGTTGAATGTGGTGTTCACTTCTTGGACGCGCCATCTGAAATGATCCCCGCAGCGTTGCAATACATCGGTGAAAACCCAGACAGCCAAGACCCCGATGTGATCAAAAAAGCCGAGGCTGTATTGTCAGCTGTGCGCCCGTACATCACCAAATTCCACAGCTCTGAATATATCAACGCTTTAGCGAACGGTGACATCTGCGTCGCCTTTGGTTGGTCCGGTGATATCCTGCAGGCTCGTGATCGTGCTGCTGAAGCCGAAAACGGTGTAGAAATCGCATACAACGCCCCATCTGAGGGTGCATTGATGTGGTTTGACCAAATGGCGATCCCAGTTGATGCGCCGAACCCCGATGCGGCCCATAAGTTTTTGAACTTCATTATGGATGCACAAAATATGGCGGATGCCTCAAACTATGTTTATTACGCCAACGGTAACAAAGCCTCACAAGAGTTTTTGGTCGAAGACGTGATCGGTGACACGGCAATCTATCCAGATGCTGCAACACTGGAAAATCTGTACACTAAAGGTCCGTATGGGCAAAAAGTTCAGCGCGTTGTCACGCGCATGTGGACCAAGATCAAATCTGGTACCTAAGACCCTAAGAACGGGGCGCAGCCAGTGTTGCGCCCCACTTTAATATTCAAGGATTGCTTATGGTAGAGACTGTTTTCGAACCTTGGGCCGATCGTAACGCGGACCCACTTATTTCATTCAAAAACGTGACAAAACGATTTGGCGATTTTGTTGCCATTGATGATTTGACGTTGGACATTTTTGAGCGCGAGTT